>NZ_QPFW01000247.1:0-101048 GCF_008122455.1 Enterobacter sp. C6 | reverse complement strand
CGCCGTAGCGCCGATGGTAGTGTGGGGTCTCCCCATGTGAGAGTAGGGAACTGCCAGGCATCAATTAGAAGAACCCCGTACCGTAAGGTGCGGGGTTTTTTGCTTTTGTCTTTCCCCTTCCTTGAAACTTTCTCACCTTCTGCTTGCAGACTCGACATTCAAACCATTTCTGGGTATCGTTAGCTATCTGGATGTCTAAACGTTTATACGTATGCTGTGAGGATATAAAGCTATGCCGATTCGGGTGCAGGACGAGCTACCAGCCGTCAATTTCTTGCGTGAAGAAAACGTCTTCGTCATGACGGCTTCGCGTGCGACAGGTCAGGAAATTCGCCCGCTGAAGGTGCTTATTCTCAATCTGATGCCAAAAAAGATCGAAACAGAAAACCAGTTCCTGCGTCTTCTGTCGAACTCCCCGCTGCAGGTCGATATCCAGCTGCTGCGAATCGACGCCCGTGAGTCACGTAACACGCCTTCTGAGCATCTGAACAACTTCTACTGCAACTTCGATGACATCCAGGGTGAAAACTTCGACGGACTGATTGTGACCGGTGCGCCGCTGGGTCTGGTTGAATTTAACGATGTCGCCTACTGGCCGCAAATCAAACAGGTGCTGGAGTGGGCAAAAGATCACGTCACGTCCACATTGTTTGTCTGTTGGGCGGTACAAGCCGCACTGAATATTCTCTATGGCATCCCCAAGCAAACCCGCACTGAAAAGCTCTCCGGCGTATACGAACACCATATTCTCCATCCACATGCGTTGCTGACGCGCGGGTTTGATGATTCTTTCCTGGCCCCGCATTCTCGCTACGCTGACTTCCCGGCCCAGCTGATTCGTGATTACACCGATCTGGAGATCCTGGCCGAAACGGAAGATGGAGATGCTTATCTGTTTGCCAGCAAGGATAAACGCATTGCATTCGTAACCGGGCATCCTGAGTACGATCCGCATACCCTTGCGTCAGAGTATTTCCGTGATGTCGAAGCGGGTCTTAATCCGGATGTGCCGTACAACTATTTCCCGAAAGACGATCCGCAAAACAAACCGAGAGCAACCTGGCGCAGCCACGGGAATTTGCTTTTCACTAACTGGCTCAACTATTACGTCTATCAGATAACGCCATACGATCTGCGTCACATGAATCCAACGCTGGAGTAATCGTCTGCACTAAACGATCCTAAAGCGTTTCAGCTATTCAAATCAGGCACCTTCGGGTGCCTTTTTTATTTCCGAAATACCACTCATCATTCAGTCAAACTTTAATCTCAATAAAATCAATTAATTAGTTGCAATTAACAATTAAAATGGAAATTGTTTTTGATTTTGGAAAAAATAGAGATAGTCTTAATTCTGCTGAGCGAAAACTACCCAACGATCTTTCGTTCGCATCGGGAGCGTGATTTTGGATCTTTGATGAGGAGCAGAGTAATGACTCAACAGGCAACGACGGTCGATGAACTGGCCTTTACCCAGCCGTATGGCGAGCAAGAACAGCAAGTTTTGACGGCGGAAGCGGTAGAATTTCTGACTGAACTGGTGACCCGCTTTACGCCGCAGCGCAATAAGCTGCTGGCGGCACGTATTCATCAGCAGCAGGAAATTGATAACGGCAAGTTGCCTGGTTTTATTTCGGAAACCGCTTCCATTCGCCGTGGCGAGTGGAAAATCCGCGGCATCCCTGAAGATTTACAGGATCGTCGCGTTGAGATCACCGGTCCGGTAGAGCGCAAAATGGTGATCAACGCCATGAACGCCAACGTTAAAGTCTTTATGGCCGATTTTGAGGACTCACTGGCGCCAGACTGGAACAAAGTTATCGATGGGCAGATCAACCTGCGCGACGCCGTGAACGGCACCATTAGCTATACCAACGAAGCCGGCAAAATTTACCAGCTCAAACCGAACCCGGCGGTGCTGATCTGCCGCGTACGCGGGCTGCATCTGCCTGAAAAACATGTCACCTGGCGTGGGGAAGCCATTCCGGGCAGCCTGTTTGATTTCGCACTCTATTTCTTCCACAACTACAAGAACCTGCTGGCAAAAGGCAGCGGCCCCTATTTCTATCTGCCAAAAACGCAGGCCTGGCAGGAAGCGGCCTGGTGGAGCGAGGTCTTCAGCTATGCGGAAGATCGTTTCAACCTGCCGCGGGGCACCATCAAGGCCACGCTGCTGATTGAAACGCTGCCCGCCGTGTTCCAGATGAATGAAATTCTGCACGCCCTGAGAGACCACATTGTTGGCCTGAACTGCGGACGCTGGGACTATATTTTCAGCTACATCAAAACCCTGAAAAACTATTCCGATCGCGTGCTGCCGGATCGCCAGGTCGTGACCATGGATAAACCGTTCCTGAGCGCCTACTCGCGTCTGCTGATCAAAACCTGCCACAAGCGCGGTGCCTTTGCGATGGGCGGCATGGCGGCATTTATCCCGAGCAAAGACGCAGAGCGCAACAATCAGGTGCTCAACAAGGTGAAGGCCGACAAAGAGCTTGAAGCCCGTAACGGTCACGACGGCACGTGGATTGCCCATCCCGGCCTGGCCGATACGGCGATGGAGGTCTTCAACCGCGTACTCGGTGACAATAAAAACCAGCTGTTTGTTACGCGCGAAGAGGATGCCCCAACGGCTGAAGAACAGCTGCTGGCTCCGTGTGCGGGCGAGCGGACGGAAGAGGGCATGCGTGCCAATATTCGCGTCGCCGTGCAATACATCGAAGCGTGGATCTCCGGCAACGGCTGCGTGCCGATCTACGGCCTGATGGAAGATGCCGCGACGGCAGAGATCTCACGTACCTCCATCTGGCAGTGGATCCACCATCAAAAAACGCTCAGCAACGGCAAGCCGGTGACCAAATCTCTGTTCCGCCAGATGCTGGCCGAAGAGATGCGGGTGATCCAGGACGAGCTGGGCGAACACCGCTTCAGCAGCGGGCGTTTTGACGACGCTGCGCGCCTGATGGAGCAAATCACCACATCAGATGACTTAATCGACTTCCTGACCCTGCCGGGCTACCGCTTCCTGGCGTAACTCACCACATAACAATATGGAGCATCTGCACATGAAAACCCGTACCCAACAAATCGAAGAGTTAAAGAAAGAGTGGACACAACCTCGCTGGGAAGGCATCCGCCGTCCTTACAGCGCGGAGGAAGTGGTGAAATTACGCGGCTCGGTCAATCCGGAATGCACGCTGGCGCAAAATGGCGCGGCGAAAATGTGGAAGCTGCTGCACGGTGGCTCTAAAAAGGGCTACATCAACAGCCTCGGCGCGCTGACCGGCGGTCAGGCGCTGCAGCAGGCGAAGGCCGGTATTGAGGCGATTTACCTCTCCGGCTGGCAGGTTGCGGCGGACGCCAACCTGGCCTCCAGCATGTACCCGGATCAGTCGCTCTATCCGGCTAACTCCGTGCCGTCGGTTGTGGATCGGATCAACAATACCTTCCGCCGTGCGGATCAGATCCAGTGGGCTGCCGGTATCGAACCTGGCGATCCGCGCTTTATTGACTACTTCCTGCCGATCGTCGCGGATGCGGAAGCGGGCTTCGGCGGCGTGCTGAATGCCTTCGAGCTGATGAAATCGATGATTGAGGCCGGTGCAGCGGCCGTTCACTTCGAAGACCAGCTGGCGTCAGTGAAGAAATGCGGACACATGGGCGGTAAGGTGCTCGTTCCTACCCAGGAAGCCGTGCAGAAGCTGGTTGCCGCGCGTCTGGCTGCTGACGTGCTCGGCGTGCCGACGCTGGTGATTGCCCGTACCGATGCCGACGCGGCTGACCTGATCACCTCTGACTGCGACCCGTACGATAGCGAATTCATCACCGGCGAGCGTACCAGCGAAGGCTTCTACCGCACACATGCCGGCATTGAGCAGGCGATCAGCCGCGGTCTGGCGTACGCGCCTTATGCGGACCTGGTCTGGTGTGAAACCTCCACGCCGGATCTGGCGCTGGCAAAACGATTTGCCGACGCCATCCACGCGAAATACCCGGGCAAGCTGCTGGCCTACAACTGCTCGCCGTCCTTCAACTGGCAGAAAAAGCTGGATGACAAAACGATCGCCAGCTTCCAGCAGCAGCTGTCCGACATGGGCTACAAATACCAGTTCATTACTCTGGCAGGCATCCACAGCATGTGGTTTAACATGTTCGACCTGGCGCACGCCTACGCGCAGGGTGAGGGCATGAAGCACTACGTTGAGAAGGTGCAGCAGCCGGAGTTTGCCGCGGGTAAAGACGGCTACACCTTCGTGTCTCACCAGCAGGAGGTGGGAACCGGCTACTTTGATAATGTGACCACGATTATTCAGGGCGGCACCTCCTCCGTCACCGCCTTAACGGGTTCAACGGAAGAAGCACAGTTCTAATCTTTTCCCCCTCTCCCCTCTGGGGAGAGGGTTGGGTAAGGGGAATATATGTCGCGTGGCCTGGAATTACTGATTGCCCAAACTATTTTGCAGGGCTTTGATGCCCAGTATGGTCGTTTTCTTGAAGTGACATCCGGCGCGCAGCAGCGCTTTGAACATGCAGACTGGCATGCGGTTCAGCAGGCCATGAAGCAGCGTATCCATCTCTATGATCACCACGTGGGTCTGGTGGTGGAGCAGCTGCGCTGTATTACCGACGGTAAAAGTCCCGACGCGGAATTTTTACTGCGCGTGAAGGAGCACTACACCCATTTGTTACCCGACTACCCTCGCTTCGAGATTGCGGAGAGCTTTTTCAACTCCGTCTATTGCCGGTTATTTGACCACCGCTCATTATCTCCTGAGCGGTTATTTATCTTCAGCTCCCAGCCCGAGCGTCGCTTTCGAACCATCCCACGTCCGCTGGCGAAAGATTTCTTTCCCGATCGCGGATGGGAAAAGCTCCTGCACCGCGTGCTAACGGATTTGCCGCTGCGCCTGCCCTGGGAGAATAAAACCCGGGATATCGGCTATATCTACGCCCATCTCAATGAAGCCTTCGGCGCGGAGGTGCTCAGCCACAGCCATTTGCAGGTGGCCAACGAGCTTTTCTACCGCAATAAAGCCGCCTGGCTGGTGGGCAAACTGGTTACGCCAACCGCCATTGTGCCGTTTCTGCTGCCGATTCACCGTACCGACGACGGGGAACTGTTTGTCGATACCTGCCTGACCACCGGCGCCGAGGCCAGCATCGTGTTTGGTTTCGCCCGCTCTTATTTCATGGTGTACGCCCCGCTGCCTGCCGCGCTGGTGGAGTGGCTGCGCGAGATCCTGCCGGGTAAAACCACCGCCGAGCTGTATATGGCCATTGGCTGCCAGAAGCACGCCAAGACGGAAAGCTATCGGGAGTACCTGCGCTATGTCACCACGGCCGATGAGCAGTTTATCGAAGCGCCAGGCATTCGCGGTATGGTGATGCTGGTCTTTACGCTGCCGGGCTTCGACCGGGTCTTTAAGGTGATTAAGGACAGATTCGCCCCGCAGAAAGAGATGACCGCCGCGCACGTTCGCGCTTGCTATCAGCTGGTTAAAGAGCACGATCGCGTCGGGCGCATGGCGGATACTCAGGAATTCGAAAACTTTGTGCTGGATAAACAGCAGATCGACCCAGCGCTCATGGCGCTGTTGATGCAGGAAGCGCCCGCGAAAATCACCGATCTGGGTGACAAAATCGTGATTAGCCATCTCTATATTGAGCGCCGCATGGTGCCGCTGAATATCTGGCTTGAGCAGTCCGAAGGTCAGGCGCTGCGGGATGCCATTGAAGAGTACGGCAACGCGATTCGCCAGCTTGCCGCCGCCAATATTTTCCCGGGCGACATGCTGTTTAAAAACTTCGGCGTCACCCGACACGGGCGGGTGGTGTTCTACGATTACGACGAAATTTGCTACATGACCGAAGTGAATTTCCGCGATATCCCACCGCCCCGCTACCCGGAAGATGAGCTTTCCGGTGAGCCGTGGTACAGCGTCTCGCCGGGCGATGTGTTTCCGGAGGAGTTTCGCCACTGGCTGTGTGCCGACCCGCGCATCGGACCGCTATTCGAAGAGATGCATGCCGATCTGTTCCGCGCCAGCTACTGGCGCGGACTGCAAACGCGGATCAAAAATGGGCACGTGGAAGATGTGTATGCATACCGCCGCAAGCAGCGGTTTTGCATCCGCTTTTCTCCCTCTCCCTTTGGGAGAGGGCCGGGGTGAGGGCATCAGGCCGCACTCAATTTTAACGAATCCCACCGTACGCCAGCGTCACCTCTTTCGCCGCCTTAATCACCAGCGCACCGAGCTCGGTCACGCGGTCGTCGGTCATGCGCGAAATCGGCCCGGAGATGGAGATGGCGGCAAACGGCTCGCGGTGCTCGTCAAAAATGCAGGCCGCGAGGCAGCGCAGGCCCAGGGCATGTTCTTCATCATCAAACGAATAGCCGCGCTTGCGGGTCAGGGCCAGGTCTTCTTTCAGATGCACGGGCGACACCAGGGTGGCGTGGGTATAGGCGTGCAGCCCTTTACGGTGCAGCAGCCCCGTCACCTGCTCCTCGCTCAGCTGCGAGAGAAATGCTTTCCCCGCCCCGGACGCGTGCATCGGCAGCTTGCCGCCAATCGGTGCGGACATGCGCATCAGCTGCGTGCACTGCACCTGGTCGATGATAATCGCCTGATGGTCGCTCTGGTCCAGTACCGCCAGGTTTACCGTCTCGCCGGACTCCTCCATCAGCTTGCGCAGAATCGGGTGCACAATCGCCAGCAGGTTGCGGCTCTGCAGGAAGCTGCTGCCGACGATAAACGCGTGCGCGCCCACAGCCCAGTGCCCCAGCTCGCCCACCTGACGCACAAAGCCCAGCTGCTGCATGGTGGTCAGCAGACGGTGCGTTGTGGAGTTCGGCAGGCCAGCCTGCTGGGCCAGCTCCGTCAGGGCCACGCTGCTGTGCGACTCGGCTATCCACTCCAGCAGCTTCAGACCGCGCGTGAGCGATTGAACCTGTCCGCCCTGTTGTGCGGCGGTGGTGGCAGCAGGCTTTCTGCCGCGTTTGGCGGGAACGGTCGCGACCATGACGATCTCCTTTTTCTGTATCGTGGAAATCATTTTCGTTTTATTTGGTGAATTTGCAACCGTTATCCTGACTGATCGGAGGAGTGATGGTGAACATGTCTCATGTTACCCCTGAGTGGCTTTTCCACCCTGCGAGATTATGCCAGTATGGAACCCAGCCTTTTGGCCTTGTTGAGCGTTGTCGGGAGCAAGTGTGAGCAGCAAAGTAGAGCAACTGCGTGCGCAGTTAAATGAACGAATTCTGGTGCTGGACGGCGGCATGGGCACCATGATCCAGAGCTATCGTCTGAGTGAAGACGATTTCCGCGGCGAGCGCTTTGCCGACTGGCCATGCGACCTGAAAGGGAACAACGACCTGCTGGTGCTCAGCAAGCCGTCCGTGATTAAGGATATCCACAACGCCTACTTCGAAGCGGGTGCGGATATCGTTGAAACCAACACCTTCAACTCGACAACCATCGCCATGGCGGATTACCAGATGGAATCCCTGTCGGCGGAAATTAACCTGGAAGCCGCGAAGCTGGCGCGCGCCTGCGCCGACGAGTGGACGGCCCTCACGCCGGACAAGCCGCGCTACGTTGCCGGGGTGCTTGGCCCGACGAACCGCACCGCGTCGATTTCACCGGACGTCAACGACCCGGCGTTTCGTAACATCACCTTTGACCAGCTGGTCGCCGCCTACCGCGAATCGACCAGAGCGCTGGTGGAAGGCGGCTCCGACCTGATCCTGATTGAAACCGTCTTCGACACCCTCAACGCCAAAGCCGCAATTTACGCGGTGAAAGAGGAGTTTGAGGCGCTGGGCGTTGACCTGCCGATCATGATTTCCGGCACCATCACCGACGCCTCTGGCCGTACCCTGTCCGGCCAGACAACCGAAGCGTTTTATAACTCCCTGCGCCACGCCGAAGCGCTCTCCTTTGGCCTTAACTGCGCGCTGGGGCCGGATGAACTGCGCCAGTACGTGCAGGAGCTTTCCCGTATCGCGGAATGCTACGTCACTGCCCACCCGAACGCCGGTCTGCCGAACGCGTTCGGTGAATACGATCTCGATGCCGACACCATGGCGGCGCAAATCCGCGAGTGGGCCGAGTCTGGCTTCCTGAACATTGTCGGCGGCTGTTGCGGCACCACGCCGGAGCACATCGCGGCCATGAGCAACGCCGTCGCCGGACTGCCGCCGCGCAAGCTGCCCGAGCTGCCGGTTGCCTGTCGCCTTTCCGGACTCGAGCCGTTGACCATTGGCGACGATAGCCTGTTTGTGAACGTGGGTGAGCGTACGAACGTCACCGGTTCCGCGAAGTTTAAACGCCTGATCAAAGAAGAGAAGTACAGCGAAGCGCTGGACGTCGCCCGCCAGCAGGTGGAAAGCGGCGCGCAGATTATCGATATCAACATGGATGAGGGGATGCTCGACGCCGAAGCGGCGATGGTGCGTTTCCTCAACCTGATCGCCGGTGAGCCGGACATCGCCCGCGTGCCGATCATGATTGACTCCTCCAAATGGGAAGTCATCGAAAAAGGGCTGAAGTGCATTCAGGGTAAAGGCATCGTCAACTCTATCTCGATGAAAGAGGGCGTTGATATCTTTATCCACCACGCGAAAATGGTCCGCCGCTACGGTGCCGCCGTGGTGGTCATGGCCTTTGACGAAGTGGGCCAGGCGGATACCCGCGAGCGCAAAATCGAGATTTGCCGCCGCGCGTACAAGATTTTGACCGAAGAGGTGGGCTTCCCGCCGGAAGACATCATCTTTGACCCGAACATCTTCGCCGTGGCGACCGGCATCGAAGAGCATAATAACTATGCCCAGGACTTTATCGGCGCGTGCGAGGACATCAAGCGCGAGCTGCCGCATGCGCTGATTTCCGGCGGCGTATCGAACGTGTCGTTCTCGTTCCGCGGTAACGACCCGGTGCGTGAAGCGATCCACGCCGTGTTCCTCTACTACGCCATCCGCAACGGCATGGACATGGGGATCGTTAACGCCGGACAGCTGGCGATTTACGACGACCTTCCTGCCGAGCTGCGCGATGCCGTCGAGGACGTGATCCTTAACCGCCGCGACGACGCCACCGAGCGCATGCTGGACCTGGCGGAGAAATACCGCGGCAGCAAATCGGATGAGGCGGCAAACGTTCAGCAGGCCGAGTGGCGTTCCTGGGACGTGAAAAAGCGTCTGGAATACTCGCTGGTTAAAGGCATTACCGAATTTATCGAGCTCGATACCGAAGAGGCGCGCCAGCAGGCAGCCCGCCCGATTGAGGTCATTGAAGGCCCGCTGATGGACGGCATGAACGTGGTCGGCGATCTGTTTGGCGAAGGCAAGATGTTCCTGCCGCAGGTGGTGAAATCCGCCCGCGTGATGAAGCAGGCAGTGGCGTATCTTGAGCCCTACATCGAAGCCAGCAAAGAGAAAGGTTCCAGCAACGGCAAGATGGTCATTGCCACCGTGAAGGGCGATGTGCACGACATCGGCAAGAACATCGTTGGCGTGGTGCTGCAGTGTAATAACTACGAAATTATCGACCTCGGCGTGATGGTCCCGGCGGATAAAATCCTCAAGACCGCGCGCGAAGTGAATGCTGACCTGATTGGCCTCTCCGGGCTGATCACCCCGTCGCTCGACGAAATGGTCAACGTGGCGAAGGAGATGGAGCGTCAGGGCTTCACCATTCCGCTGCTGATTGGCGGGGCGACCACCTCCAAAGCGCACACGGCGGTGAAAATCGAGCAGAACTACAGCGGGCCGACGGTGTACGTGCAGAACGCCTCGCGCACCGTGGGCGTGGTCTCCGCGCTGCTCTCTGACACCCAGCGCGACGAGTTTGTGGCGCGCACCCGCAAAGAGTACGAAACCGTCCGCATCCAGCACGGCCGTAAGAAGCCGCGCACCCCGCCTGTTTCACTCCAGGCGGCGCGCGACAACGATCTGGCCTTTGACTGGTCGAGCTATACGCCGCCGGTCGCGCATCGCCTGGGCGTTCAGGAGGTCAGTGCCAGCATCGAGACGCTGCGCAACTACATCGACTGGACGCCGTTCTTTATGACCTGGTCGCTGGCGGGTAAATATCCGCGCATCCTGGAGGATGAGGTGGTAGGCGAGGAGGCGAAGCGCCTGTTTAAAGATGCCAACGACATGCTCGACACGCTGAGCGCAGAGAAAACCCTCAACCCACGGGGCGTGGTGGGGCTGTTCCCGGCTAACCGCGTGGGTGACGACATCGAAATTTACCGCGATGAAACCCGCACTCACGTACTGGCGGTCAGCCGCCATCTACGTCAGCAAACCGAGAAAGTGGGCTTTGCCAACTACTGCCTGGCCGATTTTGTCGCGCCGAAGCTGAGCGGTAAAGCCGATTATATTGGCGCCTTTGCCGTGACCGGCGGTCTGGAAGAAGATGCCCTGGCGGACGCGTTCGAAGCGCAGCACGACGATTACAATAAAATCATGGTGAAAGCGATCGCCGACCGCCTGGCGGAAGCCTTCGCCGAGTACCTGCACGAGCG
The DNA here is from genome assembly GCF_008122455.1 of Enterobacter sp. C6. Taxonomy (NCBI): domain Bacteria; kingdom Pseudomonadati; phylum Pseudomonadota; class Gammaproteobacteria; order Enterobacterales; family Enterobacteriaceae; genus Enterobacter; species Enterobacter sp. C6. Next base: position 90,518 of record NZ_QPFW01000247.1, on the reverse strand, counting down.
CGTGCGTAAGGTGCACTGGGGCTACGCGGCGAATGAAAACCTCAGCAACGAGGAGCTGATCCGCGAAAACTACCAGGGGATTCGTCCGGCACCGGGCTATCCGGCCTGCCCGGAGCACACCGAAAAGGGCACGATCTGGCAACTGCTGGACGTCGAAGCCCATACCGGGATGAAGCTCACCGAGTCGTTCGCCATGTGGCCGGGTGCGTCAGTTTCAGGCTGGTACTTCAGTCATCCGGACAGCAAGTACTTTGCCGTGGCGCAGCTGCAGCGGGATCAGATCGAAGATTACGCCTTGCGCAAAGGGATGAGCGTATCAGAAGTGGAGCGCTGGCTGGCCCCTAATCTCGGCTACGACGCCGACTAAAATCACTTTTCCTTACAACAAACAGGGCACCTCAATGGTGCCTTGTCTCTTTCTTACGCTTAAACCCTTATACTGAACCTATGGAAAACGAATAACGATAAGGAGGAAAACCTTCCGTGCTGACCCTGTTACATCTGCTCTCTGCAGTCGCACTGCTCGTATGGGGCACCCATATCGTCCGTACCGGCGTGATGCGCGTTTTTGGCGCGCGCTTACGTACCGTTCTCAGCAGCAGCGTTGAGAAGAAGCCGCTCGCCTTCTGCGCGGGTATTGGCGTAACGGCACTGGTTCAGAGCAGCAACGCCACGACCCTGCTTGTCACCTCCTTTGTGGCGCAGGATCTGGTGGCGCTGGCCCCGGCGCTGGTGATTGTGCTGGGGGCGGACGTGGGCACCGCGTTGATGGCGCGTGTTCTGACCTTCGATCTCTCCTGGCTGTCACCGCTGCTGATTTTTATAGGCGTGATCTTCTTCCTCGGCCGCAAACAGACCCGCGCCGGTCAGCTCGGGCGCGTAGGGATTGGCCTGGGGCTGATCCTGCTGGCGCTGGAGCTGATTGTGCAGGCGGTCACGCCTATTACCGAAGCCAACGGTGTTCAGGTCATCTTCGCCTCCCTGACCGGGGACATTATGCTGGATGCTCTGATTGGCGCGGTGTTTGCTATCGTCAGCTACTCCAGCCTGGCGGCCGTGCTGCTGACGGCCACACTCACCGCGGCCGGGGCGATCTCCTTCCCGGTCGCGCTGTGCCTGGTGATCGGTGCCAACCTCGGCTCGGGCCTGCTGGCGATGCTCAATAACAGCGCGGCCAACGCCGCCGCCCGCCGTGTGGCCCTCGGCAGCCTGCTGTTTAAGCTGGTGGGCAGCCTGATTATCCTGCCCTTTATCCACCCGCTGGCGAACCTGATGGACAACCTCCCGCTGCCGAAAGCGGAGCTGGTGATCTATTTCCACGTGTTCTACAACCTGGTGCGCTGCCTGGCGATGGTACCTTTTGCCGGGTCGATGGCCCGCTTCTGCGAACGCCTCATTCAGGACGAACCGGAGCTGGATGCGCGCCTGAAACCGAAGCACCTGGATACGTCCGCGCTGGATACCCCGGCGCTGGCGCTGGCGAATGCCGCGCGCGAGACGTTGCGCATGGGCGACGCGATGGAAACCATGCTCGAAGGTCTGCAAAAGGTGATGCACGGCGAGCCGCGTGAAGAGAAAGAGCTGCGCAGGTTAGCTGACGATATCAACGTGCTCTATACCGCCATCAAGCTTTACCTGGCGCGCATGCCGCAGGACGAGCTGGCGGAAGAGGAGTCCCGCCGCTGGGCGGAAATTATCGAGATGTCGCTTAACCTTGAGCAGGCTTCGGATATCGTTGAACGCATGGGCAGCGAGATCGCCGACAAATCCCTTGCCGCGCGTCGTGCGTTTTCAGGTGAAGGCCTGAAGGAGCTGGAAGCGCTGCACGAACAGCTGGTCAGCAACCTCAAGCTGGCGATGTCGGTATTCTTCTCCAGCGATGTGCCGAGCGCGCGCCGCCTGCGCCGCAACAAGCATCGTTTCCGTATTCTGAACCGCCGCTACTCGCACGCCCACGTTGAGCGTCTGCACCAGCAGAACGTGCAGAGTATCGAAACCAGCTCACTCCACCTGGGACTGCTGGGCGATATGAAGCGTCTCAACTCGTTGTTCTGCGCGGTGGCGTACAGCGTGATGGAACAGCCGGATGAAGACGACGAGCGGGATGAGTATTAATCTCTGAAAGCGCCTCGCAAAACCTTGTTGCGAGGCGTGACACCTTATCAAGCGCCATTTACCCTTCAGACCTTACGTTTTTTAGGGAATAGAAAATGGTCGTTTATTACGCTACACTTCGCCAATTCATGCGCATTCCGATGGGGGTTTGCATGCGCACTACTCATGGCATTAAAAAATCAGTCAACGTGTCGTTAGCACCTGAAATCCTTGAAGAGGCGCGACGGCTTAAACTTAATCTCTCTGCCGTGCTCACGGCTGCACTGCAGGAGCAGTTTCGTGCGCATCAGCGTGCAGAGTGGTTAGCAGAAAATAAAGCTTCTATCGAGGCCATTAACCAATGGGTTGATGAAAACGGCTCCTTTAGTGACTTTCAGAGGTCGTTCTGATGGAGCAATATTTTGCTTATGAGAATGAAGGTAAGGGGAAAACTGCCTATCCCTGGCTAATCAATATGCAGCATCCCGTGGCTAATGTGATGAAGCATGTTCTGGTCGCCCCCGCAGTTGAACTTAGCCATCTGGGAGGCATTCAGCCACCTGCGAAAGTGTGCCCTGTCGTTGAGATAGCGGGTATACCCTGTGTAGTAATGATGCACATGATGGCAGGCATATCGCCAAAAGAGTTAGGCGAGCGTGTCGCCGATCTAACGCAAAACCGGGCTTCATTGCGGGATGCACTCGATTTTTTGATCAACGGTTACTAACACTTTTTTGTCAGCCGCAAGGTAAGGTATATTTCGCCCTTCACAGGAGAAACTATGCTGCCAACTCAATCAACCCGATTAAACAAATACATTAGCGAGAGCGGGATCTGCTCACGTCGCGAGGCTGACCGTTACATTGAACAAGGTAACGTGTTTCTTAACGGCAAACGCGCCACCATCGGCGATCAGGTGGTGCCTGGCGATGTGGTTAAAGTGAATGGTCAGGTCATCGAACCGCGTGATGCTGAAGACCTGGTGTTTATCGCGTTGAACAAACCGGTTGGGATTGTCAGCACCACGGAAGACGGTGAGCGGGACAACATCGTTGATTTCGTGAACCACAGCAGCCGTATCTTCCCGATTGGCCGTCTGGATAAAGACTCTCAGGGGCTGATTTTCCTCACCAACCACGGCGATCTGGTCAACAAGATCCTGCGTGCCGGTAACGATCACGAGAAAGAGTACATTGTGACGGTAAATAAGCCGGTCACGGACGACTTTATTCGCGGTATGGGCGCCGGTGTGCCGATCCTTGGTACCGTTACGAAAAAGTGTAAGGTGAAGAAAGAAGCGCCGTTCGCGTTCCGCATTACCCTGGTGCAGGGCTTAAACCGCCAGATCCGCCGCATGTGCGAACATTTCGGTTATGAAGTGACGAAGCTTGAGCGCACGCGCATCATGAACGTCAGCCTGTCCGGCATTCCGCTGGGCGAATGGCGCGACTTAACGGACGACGAACTGATCGAGCTGTTCAAGCTTATCGAGAATTCCTCGTCCGAAGCGAAGCCGAAGGCCAAAGCCAAACCGAAAACCCAGGCGATTAAGCGCCCGGTGGTGAAGGCGCCGCAGGCGGAAGAGAAAGGGCGCGGCAAGCCGGGCAACGGAAAACGCTTTACCCAGCCGGGGCGCAAAAAGAAAGGGCGCTGATTAGCGCCTTCCACGGGTAGACGTTGTGGCCGACCAGGAAAAGGTCGCCTCTGCATCCGGTTTATAAGCCTGCTCTTTTTTCAGCTTGCGGGCTTTTTTCGCCGCGGCGTCACGCTGCGCCATCAGCTTATCGATGTACTCTTTTTTCACCTGATTGGTTTCGGCGTTCGTCAGCGTGCGGCCATGTGCGATACGGGCGCGGTCGAGAAGCGTTTTCAGTTCGCGCTGCTCGGCTTCGGTCATGTCTTTCTGGGTCAAACGTGGTGTAGCCATTGCTGAAGCCTCCTGAGAGAGAGGCTTCAGTGTAAAGCAAGCAGCGTAAATTAACCCTGCTTCACCGCATCTTTTTTTGTTTGTTCATCAATCGGTTTGCCGGACCAGTAGCCCGCCAGCAGCGAGCCGGAGAGGTTGTGCCAGACGGAGAACAGCGCGCCAGGCAGGGCCGCCAGCGGGGAGAAGTAAATTTTACCAAGCGCCGCCGCCAGGCCGGAGTTCTGCATCCCTACCTCAATAGCCAGCGTGCGGCAGGTCGATTCGTCGAAGCCAAACAGTTTCCCGCCCCAGTAGCCGCCCAGCAGACCAATGGTGTTATGCAGCACCACCGCGACGATCACTACAAAGCCTACGGAAGCAATGTGTGAGGCGGAGCCCGCTACCACGGCGCTGATGATCGCCAGAATACAGATCATCGAAAACGCGGGCAGGTATGGCTCAACGGCCTTCACCACTCGCGGGAAAAGATGGTGAATGGCCAGCCCCACCGCAATCGGGATCACCACGATTTGCAGAATGCTCAGCAGCATGCCCATCACGTCCACCTGAATATGCGCATCCACGTACAGGCGGGTTAACAGCGGCGTGGCAATCACGCCCACCAGCGTAGAGACGGACGAGATAGTGACGGAGAGCGCCACGTCACCTTTCGCCAGATAGATCATGACGTTGGACGCCGTGCCGCTGGCCACGCTGCCCACCAGCACCATCCCGGCGGAAAGGTCGGGCGGCATCTTAAAGGCCATCGCCAGCAGCCACGCCGCGAGCGGCATCACCAGGTAGTGCAGAAATATTCCTGCCGCGACGGGCGCTGGGCGAGACAGCACGCGTTTGAAGTCGTCGACTTTCAGATGCACGCCCATACCGAACATGATCAACATCAGCAGCGTGGTGACCCATGGACCAATACCGGTGAACGTGGTGGGCGTGTAATACGCGAGTACGGAGAGCAGCAGCGCCCATAACGGGAACAGCCGCGTAATAGCGGATAACATAATGATTTCCTTGCGATGAATGTTGTATGTGTTTGTTATAAAAAGCCGGGATCGAGCCCGGCTATAGTTATTGTTTATCGCGTAAGGAAGTAATATTCAAATGAATTATGACCGGATGCTTTCCCAGCTCAGACTAAAGCGAGCCAGATATTTGCGCAGTCGGTCGGCGTCGTTAGGATTGGCTTTTTTGAGCCGTGAAACGGCAAACAGCTCACGACCGGCTTCAGACAACGATGCGCTGCGGCGACATACCTCCAGCACCGTTTCAAGTTGCCGCTGGTCAAAAAGGTCAATCTCCATGTCAGTTGCAGGCTGCGTCACGTCAGTTTGCCAGTCGGTCTGAAGACGTGAGATCTCCTCCAGCACCAGATCCTGAGTAATACGCCCTCGTTCCGCCAGGGTCGCCATGCGTGCGACGCTGGCGCTCAGTTCGCGAAAGTTGCCCCGCCACAGCGCCCTGCTGGAACAGGCAAAGGCCAGATAGCCTTCGCGCGCCTCTTTATCGAAGCGGATTTGCGTCTGGGTTTCGCGAGAGAAACGTTGAAGTTCGTAGTCGACATTCGGCGTGATGTCCTCTTTCCGTTGGGCAAGGCCTGGCAAGGCAAAGCTCCACATATTAATACGGGCATAGAGATCTTCACGAAAACGTCCCTCGGCCACCCACTGGCGCATATCACGGTGGGTTCCGGCGATAAGTTGAAAATCGCTGTGAACTTCTTTATCGGAGCCAAACGGGAAAAAAGTTTTCTCTTCAATGGCTTTGAGCAGCATCGCCTGTTCATCCAGGCCTAGTTCGGCAATCTCGTCGAGGAAAAGGACGCCGCCATCGGCTTCACGCAGCAGGCCGCTGCGCGCCGACAGTGCGCCGGTAAAGGCTCCTTTCACATGGCCGAACAGCGTGGACATGGCGTTATCACCGCGCAGGGTCGCGCAGTTGACGGAAACCAGCTTGCCGGAAACTTGATGGCGTGACTGCTTAAGCTGATAAATACGGTTCGCGAGGAACGACTTGCCCGCGCCGGTGGGGCCGGTCAGCAGGATCGGGGCTGTTGAACGTAGCGCCACGCGTTCAATCTTGTCGATAAGAGTGTTAAAGGTGGCATTTCGCGTATCAATGCCCGCTTTCAGAAATGAGATTGACTGCTGCTGCTCGCGCTGAAAACGGTTGGTAAGGGTCGTGTAGCGGCTTAAATCCAGGTCGATAATTGAGTAAGTTCCGGCTGCAGTCTCCTCAGCAGAGGCTTCTTTTCTGGCAGGGCCAGTCTGCAAAAGGCTGGCGGGAAGATAGCGGGCTTCCGTCAGCAGGAACCAGCAGATCTGCGCCACATGCGTGCCGGTGGTGATGTGGACGAAATACTCTTCGTGATCGGTATCAAAAGTGTACTGGGTGGCGAAATCGAGAAACGCGGCATAAACCTCTTCGAAATCCCACGGGTCTTCAATGATTACCGTGCTGGGACGCACCTCGGTGTGGGGGGAAACCAGCACAATATCTTCCGCCAGTTGCTGAGCCATGCCGAGATCTCGCGGTTGATGTAGCAGCTCCAGTCTGTCGACCGGGAAATCCGGCTGTTGGCACAGCCCGACGGTCGGTCGCCATTTGCGAAAGCGATTAGCCCGCTTTCCCCGTTTATCCATCACGGTGCCAAGCACCCCGATCACCACCTTCCGCTTCTTCATGTTTATCCAGAAAGATAATTGCCGATATAACAGGATAAAAAATGTTGAGCCGAACGACAATGCATGAAAAGCCTGATAAATAAAAAACATTAATTATCAATAAAATAAAAAAATAAAACGGCGATTTTTGTTTTTGGCACGCTTCTGGCAATACAGATAATGTCACGACGTTGAGCACACTGGGGGTTAAGGCCCCGTCGGCGCACCAGGAACGGCAAGGCTGTTTTCCGGGGGCGTTCCGTCAACCAATGACAGACAGAAGGGTTCGATTCCCGATTCATTCTCCCAATGAAAACTGGTTGTAAACATCAAAGTAAAAACGGGGGATTGCGCAGTCAGCAATCCCAATGAAGGTCGCCGGTAATGGCGCCGGATCGCAGGCGAAAAGGCATTCCCCTGTGATTTCGTGCCTGCACCCGCGCCTGACTTTAAGGAATATAAAATGGCTAAAAAAATCACGATAAAAAAAGGTCAGTTAGGACTGGTAGCAAAAGCTGGCGATTATTACCGGGTACTGGAGGCGGGTGAACACCGTCTGGGTTGGTTCAATACTGACGACGTGCTGGTGGTGAGCCAGGATGGCAGCGAGGTGCCGGGTGCGCTGGCGGATTATCTGCGCCGCTTTCAGCCTGACTGGGTGGTACGTTACTGCCTGGCGGTTGATCTTACTGCGGATGAAATCGGGGTGTTATCGAACAACGGAGTATTGCAGGAGATTGTGCCGCCTTGTACACGTCGTCTGTACTGGCAGCAGGATGCGGCGTTGAGCCTGCGAAGAATTGATACCCGCGATGTGCGGGTGCCGGAGGACGTGATGAATGCTGCTCTGCAGCCGCGTCGCAATGGCGCGGTAAAAGGGCGCGACGCGATGCTGGTCGTACAGGTGCCTGCCTGGCACGTCGGGGTGGTGAAAATCGACGGAGAAATTCAGGCACTGTTACCGCCGGGACTGACGGCATACTGGAAAATTAACCATCTCGTCGAGGCAGAGGTAGTGGATACGCGCCTTCAGGTAGTAGAAGTGAGCGGGCAGGAGATCCTGACGAAGGACAAAGTTAACCTGCGCCTGAACCTGGCGGCTAACTGGCGCTACAGCGACGTGCTGCAGGCCTGCGGACAGCTTACGAAACCGCTGGAACATTTGTACCGCGAACTCCAGTTCGCACTGCGTGAGGCGGTTGGCACCCGCACGCTCGATGAGTTACTGGAAGATAAGCAGATCATTGATGAGGTGGTCAGCAAACAGGTGCAAGGCCGCCTGTCATCCTTTGGAATGGAAATTGCGTCGCTTGGGGTAAAAGATATTGTTTTACCTGGTGATATGAAAACGATTTTATCCCGTCTGGTAGAGGCCGAAAAATCGGCCCAGGCGAATGTTATTCGCCGACGTGAAGAAACGGCGGCGACACGATCGCTGTTAAACACCGCAAAGGTGATGGAGAACAACCCGGTGGCGCTGCGTTTAAAAGAGCTGGAAACCCTGGAAAGGGTCGCGGAGCGTATCGACAAAATTTCAGTATTTGGTGGCCTGGACCAGGTATTACACGGCCTTGTTAACCTGAAAGGATAACGCAATGCAACAGAATGATTTTGAATTACTGACAGCGCCAAACGGCGCCCCGATCAAAATGTGGACTCACGGTGTGCCCGTGGAGCCAGAGGCACAAGCGCAGTTACTGAATACCGCAAAGATGCCGTTTATTTTCAAACACCTTGCGGTGATGCCCGACGTTCATCTCGGTAAAGGCTCAACCATCGGCAGCGTGATTCCGACCAAAGGGGCAATTATTCCTGCGGCGGTTGGCGTGGATATTGGTTGCGGGATGATTGCCGTTCGCACGTCGCTGGTGGCCGGTGATTTGCCGGATAATCTCAGCGGTTTACGTAGCGCCATTGAACAGGCAGTACCGCATGGGAGAACCAATACGCGTTCTCGACGTGATAAAGGCGCGTGGGAAACGCCACCGAAAGAAGTGGACGATCGCTGGTGGGTGCTGGCCCCACGTTTTAAACAACTCGCGGATAAATACCCGCAGTTGCTGAAAACCAACAACTATCAGCATCTGGGCACGCTGGGTACCGGAAACCACTTTATTGAAATTTGCCTCGATGAGCAGCAGCGCGTCTGGGTGATGTTGCACAGTGGCTCGCGCGGCGTAGGAAACGCCATCGGTAATGTGTTTATCGCCCTGGCACAGCAGGATATGCAGCATCACCTGGGACATCTGCCGGATAAAAATCTGGCCTATTTTCAGGAGGGGAGTCGTCACTATGAGGACTACATCGAGGCGGTGGAGTGGGCGCAGGATTTTGCCCGCCACAATCGGGAAGTGATGATGTCGCGCGTGCTGGCGGCGCTCTCTCGCGAAGTGACTAAGCCCTTTATTACGCAGCAGGAGGCGGTTAACTGCCATCATAACTATGTGCAGAAAGAGCATCACTTTGGGGAAGAGGTACTGATCACGCGCAAAGGTGCGGTGTCGGCGCAGAAAGGGCAGATGGGGATTATTCCGGGCTCAATGGGCGCAAAGAGCTTCATCGTGCGTGGCCTCGGCAACGAGCAAAGCTTCTGTTCCTGCAGCCACGGCGCTGGGCGAGTGATGAGCCGAACGGCGGCAAAAAAACGCTATACCCTTAGCGACCATATTCAGGCGACCTCTCACGTAGAGTGTCGCAAAGACAATGAGGTGATCGATGAAACGCCGATGGCCTATAAAGACATTGATGCCGTGATGGTCGCGCAATCGTCGCTGGTGGAGATCGTTCACACCCTGCGTCAGGTCGTGTGTGTAAAAGGATAAAAAAATGAGCAACAACGATGTTGATAGCGCGATGCGCGCACGTGTCTGCGCGCAACTTCGCGATATAGAGCAGCGCTATAACGTGCGCGTGCTCTACGCCTGTGAATCGGGCAGCCGGGGATGGGGATTTGCCTCACCGGATAGCGATTATGATGTGCGGTTTTTGTACGTTCACCGCCCAGAATGGTATCTGCGCGTCGAATCCCAGCGGGATGTGATCGAGCTGCCGATAGATGATGAACTGGACGTTTGTGGCTGGGAATGGCGCAAGGCACTGGGCCTGCTGAAGGGGGCAAACCCGACGCTTATCGAGTGGCTGGATTCCCCTGTTGTTTATCAGGAGGATGAGACGGTAGTGGCCGAGTTGCGCGCGCTGATACCCGCGTGGTTTTCGCCATTGCGCGCCCGCTGGCATTACTTCTCAATGGCCCGAAAAAACTTCCGTGGATATTTACAGGAGGAAACGGTTCGGCTGAAAAAGTATTTTTACGTTCTGCGCCCTGTGCTGGCGGCGCGGTGGGTAGAAGCGGGGAAAGGCGTTCCACCGATGCGTTTTGCCGAACTGCTTGCCGGGAGCGAACTGTGTGCGCCGTTACGTGCGGAAATCGATGCATTGCTGGAAATAAAACAGCGCGCAGGTGAAGCGGAATATGGTCCTAAACGGCCATTAATCCACGCTTTTTTGCAAAATGAGCTGGTGAGAGGAGAAGTACCGCCGGTACTACCCGACAGCAGAGAAGGAAATTTAAAAGATCTGGATTCGTTGCTGATGAGAACAGTAATGAAAAGCTAAAGAATGGCCCGGTAGTGAAAACGCCCGGGCCATTCTTGCGCTTATTCAAACAAATTCTGATGAAGCTTCTGCACCACCTGCTCGGCCTGATCGGCTGGCACCAGGAAGCAGAGGTTATAGCTGGACGCGCCGTAGCAGATCATGCGGATGCTGAACGGATCGAGCACGCCAAACACCTCTTTGCCCACGCCGCAGGCGCGCGACAGCTTGTTGCCAATGATGGCAACCAGCGCCAGATCTTCTTCCACTTCCACGCGGCACAGCTCAGACAGCTCAATCAGCAGAGACTGCGTCAGCAGGGTGTCGCCGGTGGAGGTAGAACCGGTGGTGTCCAGCGTCAGCGCAATGCTCACTTCAGAGGTGGTGATCAGATCCACGGAGATGTTGTGGCGTGCCAGAATGCCAAACACTTCCGCCAGGAAACCGCGGGAGTGCAGCATATTGTGGCTGTGGAGCGTCACCAGCGTCTGGCGACGGCGCAGGGCAAGGGCGCGGAACAGCGGCGGGTTTTCCGTTTTCTTGCAGACCAGCGTCCCGCCCGCTTTCGGATCTTTACTGGAGCCGACGAAGACCGGAATATCGCTACGTACGGCAGGCAAAAGGGTTGCCGGATGCAGCACTTTCGCGCCGAAAGTGGCCATTTCCGCCGCTTCTTCAAACGCGATCACGTCAATACGTTTCGCCGCAGAAACGACGCGCGGGTCGGTGGTGTAAATGCCCGGAACGTCAGTCCAGATATCCACGCGCGTGGCATGCAGGGCTTCGCCCAGCAGCGCGGCGGTGTAGTCGCTGCCGCCACGGCCAAGCGTGGTGGTGCGGCCTTTCGCTTCGCTGCCGATAAAGCCCTGGGTGATCACGATACCGTCTGTCAGACGCGGGGCCAGCTGCTGATTGGTCAGTTCGGCCAGTGCTTCAACGTCCGGCTCGGCACGACCAAAGCGATCGCTGGTACGCATCACTTTACGCACATCAAACCACTGCGCCTGAATGTTACGCTCGCGCATGATTTCAACAAACAGCAGGGTGGACATCAGCTCGCCGTGGCTAACCAGCTCGTCGGTCAGGGCGGTGGAGGTGGCCAGCGAGGCGGCTTCTGCCAGGGTAGTGATATTTTCCAGCAGACGTTCCACTTCCTCGCGGATCACGTTCGGGTTCTGCAGACGCTCAAGAATGTCGAACTGAATTTTGCGCAGTGCATCCAGCTTCACGAAACGTTCTGTCGCTTCCAGTCCTTCAGACAGAGAAACCAGCAGGTTCGTCACGCCGGCAGATGCAGACAGCACCACCAGGCGGGTATTCGGATCGGCCAGCACCACATCGGCGCTGCGGTTCATGGCATCGTAATCGGCCACACTGGTGCCGCCAAATTTGGCGACCACAAAACTCGTCATAACAACCTCGTGTCAGGGAATGAATAAGCGACCTTGGCACAAGAGTGAAACGAAAACAGGTGCAGGCGCAAAATACGGCCCTATAAATAAAATGCGGGGGAGGTCCTGTCAATGCTGGGATTATGCGGATTTTTTATGGGGGGGTACCCCTGAGAAACAGGACTTATAACAGAGCCAGATTTTATGCTCCGTTTTAGGGCATTTTGACCGACATTTCGCCGCCCCGGGAGGGCATTTCAGCAGCTATACTTTTCGGGTCTTTTCACCTGCGTTTGATGCAGGCCAGGGCAATGGCATAAAAACCATCACAATTTTTATTTGCAGGCGCTACAATCGACCGCAGTCACAATTCTCAAATCAGAAGAGTATTGCTAATGAAAAACATCAACCCAACGCAGACCGCTGCCTGGCAGGCACTCCAGAAACATTATGATGAAATGAAAGACGTCACCATCGCGGATCTGTTCGCGAAAGATGCCGATCGTTTCAACAAGTTCTCCGCGACCTTCGACGACCTGATGCTGGTGGATTTCTCCAAAAACCGCATTACCGAAGAGACGCTGGCTAAACTGCAGGATCTGGCGAAAGAGACTGAGCTTGCCGACGCCATCAAATCCATGTTCTCCGGTGAGAAGATCAACCGCACCGAAGACCGTGCCGTGCTGCACGTCGCTCTGCGTAACCGTAGCAATACGCCAATCATCGTTGACGGCAAAGACGTCATGCCGGAAGTGAACGCGGTACTGGAAAAGATGAAAACCTTCTCCGAAGCGATCATCTCCGGTAGCTGGAAAGGCTACACCGGCAAAGCGATCACCGACGTGGTAAACATCGGTATCGGCGGTTCTGACCTCGGCCCGTTCATGGTGACCGAAGCGCTGCGCCCGTACAAAAACCACCTCAATATGCACTTTGTGTCTAACGTCGATGGTACCCACATCGCGGAAGTGCTGAAGAACGTGAACCCGGAAACCACCCTGTTCCTGGTTGCGTCTAAAACCTTTACCACCCAGGAAACCATGACCAACGCCCACAGCGCGCGCGACTGGTTCCTGAAAACGGCTGGCGATAACAAGCACGTGGCGAAACACTTCGCGGCGCTGTCTACCAACGGTAAAGCCGTCAGCGAGTTCGGCATTGATACCGCGAACATGTTCGAGTTCTGGGACTGGGTTGGCGGCCGCTACTCCCTGTGGTCTGCGATTGGCCTGTCCATCATCCTGTCCGTGGGCTTCGACAACTTCGTTGAGCTGCTCTCCGGCGCGCACGCGATGGATAAACACTTCTCCACCACCGCACCAGAGAAAAACCTGCCGGTGCTGCTGGCGCTGATCGGTATCTGGTACAACAACTTCTTCGGCGCTGAAACCGAAGCGATCCTGCCGTACGACCAGTATATGCACCGCTTTGCGGCCTACTTCCAGCAGGGCAACATGGAATCCAACGGTAAATACGTTGACCGTAACGGCAACGCGGTGGACTACCAGACTGGCCCAATCATCTGGGGCGAGCCGGGCACCAACGGTCAGCATGCCTTCTACCAGCTGATTCACCAGGGCACCAAAATGGTACCGTGCGATTTCATCGCGCCGGCTATCACCCATAACCCGCTGTCCGACCACCATCCGAAGCTGCTGTCCAACTTCTTCGCACAGACCGAAGCGCTGGCGTTCGGTAAATCCCGCGAGGTGGTTGAGCAGGAATACCGTGACCAGGGTAAAGACCCAGCCACGCTGGACCACGTGGTGCCGTTCAAAGTGTTCGAAGGCAACCGTCCAACCAACTCCATCCTGCTGCGCGAAATCACGCCGTTCAGCCTGGGTGCGCTGATCGCCCTTTATGAACATAAAATCTTCACGCAGGGCGCGATCCTGAACATCTTCACCTTTGACCAGTGGGGCGTTGAGCTGGGCAAACAGCTGGCAAACCGTATTCTGCCAGAGCTGGGTGATGATAAAGCAGTTGCCAGCCATGACAGCTCAACAAATGGTTTGATCAACCGTTATAAAGCATGGCGTGCGTAATTAAAACGTCATGAAAACGTGCCGGCGAAATGCCGGCATTTTTTTATCGGATAATTCCTGATGTCTGTTAGTTAACTCAAATTCTGGATCTGAGTTTAATCCGAAAAAGACGGTTAACCCGCTAATTGCTGCGGTTTATTTTAAGAAAATACGCAGTAGCTCATTAATACATTTATATTATAACTTATTGATTTTTATAAATTATATATTTATGCCATTTGTCTTTCATTTCCATTTTAACCATTAGTCCGAAAACCCTCTCCCTATTTCCCCTTACGGCAAACCCACGGCAGTAGTTGTGTATACTCGATTCCGCCTGAAATTCTTTTCGGGCAAATCTCCATTCATTCATTGAAGGGAAATTGTTATGAAGAAAGTACTGTATGGCATTTTTGCCATATCTGCGCTTGCGGCGACATCTGTCTATGCAGCTCCGGTTCAGGTCGGGGAAGCGGCAGGTTCGGCTGCGACGTCTGCGTCTGCGGGAAGTTCTACCGCAGCCAGCGCCAGCACCGTAAGTTCAGCCGTGGGTGTCGCGCTGGCGGCAACCGGTGGCGGTGATGGCTCCAACACCGGAACCACGACCACCACGACAACCAGCACCCAGTAATAGCGGGTGTTTTAATCATAACCACACTTCGGTGTGGTTATTTCGCCCCTTCGGAGAAGAGTCGTGAAGCGACCTGCAATCATTCTGATTTGCCTGCTGCTGCAGGCGTGCTCGGCCACCACTAAAGGGCTGGGAAACTCACTGTGGGAAAGCCTGTTCGGCACACCGGGCGTGCATCTGACCGATGACGAACTTCAGAACATGCCCTATGCCAGTCAGTACATGCAGCTTAACGATGGCCCGCAACTGTTTGTGGTGCTCGCTTTCGATGAAAACGGGCAGCAGAAATGGGTGACGCAGGATCAGGCCACCATCGTGACGCAGCATGGCCGTATCGTCAAAACCCTGCTGGGCGGCGATAACCTGCTGGAGGTGAATAATATCGCCGACGACCCGCTGATCAAGCCGAACCAGATCGCCGACGGCGCAGGCTGGACGCGCACGATGGGCTGGACCGAACACAAGCAGGTGCGTTACGCCACGGCACGCTCGACCTTCCGCTGGGACGGCACGGACAGCGTGAAAGTCGGCAGCGACGAAACGCAGGTTCGCGTGCTGGATGAAGAGGTCACCACCGACAAGGCCACCTGGCACAACCGCTTCTGGATCGACGAGGAAGGGCAGATCCGTCAGTCCTTACAGTATCTCGGTGCCGGATTCTTCCCGGTCAAAACCACCCTGATCAAGGCGGCGAAATCATGAAAACGCTCATTCACGTTGCGCTTATCGCCAGTTTTGCCGCGCCGCTGGCATGGTCCGCCGGGACGGTAAAGGTCTACACGCCGGACAGTGAAAAACCCAAAACCTTAACCCACGCCGAGCATCTGCTCGATCTCGTCGGACAGCCAAGGCTTGCCAACAGCTGGTGGCCGGGCGCGGTCATCGCTGAACGGCAGAAGACCGCTGAAGCGGAACAACAGCACAAGGCGCTCCTTGCGAGGCTGACGGGACTCGCGGAGCAGGAAGATGGCGACGACGCTGCGGCCATTAACAGCGTCCGTCAGCAGCTGCAGGCGCTGAAGGTGACGGGCCGTCAGAACGTCAATCTTGACCCGGATGACGTGCGCGTCACGGAAAACGGCAACCCCGCGCTGGAAGGAGACTATACGCTCTGGCTGCCGGCGAAGCCGACGACGGTGACCGTGATGGGGCTTATCAGCAGCCCGGGTAAAAAGCCCTTTACGCCCGGTCGTGACGTGGCGAGCTACCTCGACGAGCAGAGCATGCTGAGCGGCGCGGATAACAGCTACGCCTGGGTGGTTTACCCTGACGGCCACACGCAAAAAGCCCCCGTCGCTTACTGGAATAAACGGCATATCGAACCCATGCCGGGCAGCATCATTTTTGTCGGTTTTGCCGACCATTTCTGGACGAAGGCGTATGACGGGCTTAACGCCGATATCCTTCACTCCCTGATTCAGCGGATACCGGAATAATGAAAAGAACCTATCTCTACAGCATGCTGGCGCTCTGCGTGAGTGCCGCCTGCCATGCAGAAACGTATCCGGCACCCATTGGCCCGTCTCAGTCAGACTTCGGCGGCGTCGGTTTACTGCAAACGCCCACCGCGCGTATGGCGCGCGAGGGGGAAATTAGCCTTAACTACCGTGATAACGACCAGTATCGCTACTACTCGGCGTCGGTGCAGCTGTTCCCGTGGCTTGAAACCACGCTGCGCTATACCGACGTGCGGACGAAACAATACAGCAGCGTCGAGGCGTTCTCAGGCGATCAGACCTACAAAGATAAAGCCTTCGACGTCAAGCTGCGCCTGTGGGAAGAGAGCTACTGGATGCCGCAGGTCTCCGTGGGTGCCAAAGATATTGGCGGTACCGGCCTGTTTGACGCGGAATACATCGTGGCCAGCAAGGCCTGGGGGCCGTTCGACTTCTCACTCGGGATGGGATGGGGCTATCTCGGTACCAGCGGCAACGTGAAAAACCCGTTTTGCTCCTACAGCGATAAATACTGCTACCGCGATAACAGCTATCAGAAAGCGGGCTCCATCAACGGGGACCAGATGTTCCACGGCCCGGCGTCGCTGTTTGGCGGTGTAGAGTATCAAACACCCTGGCAGCCATTACGCCTGAAGCTGGAGTACGAGGGGAATGACTACTCGCAGGACTTCGCCGGGAAGATTGAGCAGAAGAGCAAGTTTAACGTCGGCGCCATTTATCGCGTCACCGACTGGGCCGACGTTAACCTCAGCTACGAGCGCGGCAATACGGTGATGTTTGGCTTCACGCTGCGCACCAACTTTAACGACATGCGGCCGCACTACAATGATAACGCGCGGCCTGCATACCAGCCGGAGCCGCAGGATGCGATTCTGCAGCACTCCGTGGTGGCAAACCAGCTGACGCTGCTGAAATACAATGCCGGTCTGGCGGATCCGAAAATTCAGGTGAAAGGCGATACGCTGTACGTCACCGGCGAGCAGGTGAAATACCGCGACTCGCGCGAAGGGATCGAACGCGCCAACCGGATCGTTATGAACGATCTCCCGGACGGGATCCGCACGATCCGCGTGACGGAGAATCGTCTCAACCTGCCGCAGGTGACGACGGAAACGGACGTTGCCAGCCTTAAGCGCCACCTGGAAGGCGAACCGCTCGGGCATGAAACCGAGCTGGTGCAAAAACGCGTAGAGCCGATCGTGCCGGAGACCACCGAGCAGGGCTGGTATATCGACAAGTCGCGCTTCGATTTCCATATCGATCCGGTGCTGAACCAGTCCGTCGGCGGGCCGGAAAACTTCTACATGTATCAGCTGGGCGTCATGGCGACGGCGGATCTGTGGCTTACTGACCACCTGCTGACCACCGGCAGCCTGTTTGGCAACATCGCTAACAACTACGACAAGTTCAACTATACCAACCCGCCAAAAGACTCACAGCTGCCGCGCGTGCGTACCCGCGTGCGTGAGTACGTGCAGAACGATGCTTACGTAAACAACCTGCAGGCCAACTACTTCCAGTACTTCGGCAACGGCTTCTACGGCCAGGTGTACGGCGGGTATCTGGAAACCATGTACGGCGGCGCGGGGGCGGAAGTGCTTTATCGTCCTGTCGACAGCAACTGGGCGTTCGGGGTTGATGCCAACTACGTCAAGCAGCGTGACTGGCGCAGCGCCCAGGACATGATGAAGTTCACCGACTACAGCGTCAAAACCGGTCACCTGACCGCCTACTGGACGCCGTCGTTCGCACCTGACGTGCTGGTGAAAGCCAGCGTCGGCCAGTACCTGGCGGGCGATAAGGGCGGCACGCTGGACATCTCCAAACACTTCGACAGCGGCGTCGTGGTGGGCGGCTACGCCACCATCACCAACGTCTCGCCGGACGAATATGGGGAAGGGGACTTCACCAAAGGGGTTTACGTGTCGATTCCGCTGGATCTGTTCTCGTCAGGCCCAACCCGCAGCCGTGCGGCCATCGGCTGGACACCGCTGACGCGCGACGGTGGTCAGCAGCTTGGGCGTAAGTTCCAGCTGTACGACATGACCAGCGACAAGAACATTAACTTCCGCTGATGCTTCACGCCGGGCGGCACTGCGTTTGCCCGGCCTACGGTTTTTGTAGGCCCGGTAAGCGCAGCGCCACCGGGCGAACTACAAGCGGCGCAGCAGCCTTGCCGGGTTCCCGGCATAGACACCTTTCTCGACGATCGATTTTGTCACCACGCTTCCCGCCCCAATCACCGCTCCGTCGCAAATGGAGACCGCCAGAATGGTGGCACCGCTGCCAATCGACACATCATTTCCGATAGTAATATGGCCCCAGCTGGCCCGGTCGGCGTTCGGTTTCCCCTCACGAAACATATCGTTGGCAAACATCACGCCATGGCCAACAAAGCAACGCTTACCAATGGTCACATACTCACAGATGAAGGTGTGCGACTGAATTTTGCTGTCGTCACCGATGCGCGTATTGCCCTGGATTTCAACAAACGGGCCGACGAATACGCCGTTGCCCAGTACACAGTCGTAAAGATTAGTGGGTTCATATACGGTCACATTGTCGCCGCACGTCACGTTGCGAACCCCGGTTGGTTTACGATCCATCGGTTACCTCCCTACATAAAACATAATTAAAAAATATAGATCTCCGTCACATTTTTGCGTTATACAGAAACCTCGCCCTGGAGAATGAGGTGCTGTATGACATCCCTGACTCGCCCGCGCGTTGAGTTTATCTCAACTATCCTCCAGACCGTGCTGAACCTCGGTCTGTTGAGCCTTGGCCTGATACTGGTCGTCTTTTTGGGTAAAGAGACGGTGCATCTGGCGGATGTACTGTTTGCCCCTGAACAAACCAGCAAATATGCGCTGGTGGAAGGCCTGGTGGTCTACTTTCTCTACTTTGAATTTATCGCCCTGATTGTGAAGTACTTTCAGTCCGGCTTTCACTTCCCGCTGCGTTATTTTGTCTACATTGGGATCACCGCGATTGTGCGGCTGATCATCGTCGATCATAAATCCCCGCTCGACGTGCTGATCTACTCGGCAGCGATCCTGCTGCTGGTGATCACCCTCTGGCTGTGTAACTCGAAGCGGCTGAAGCGAGAATAAAAAAATGGCGGCCCGGAGGCCGCCTAACAACAGTCACAAGTTGGGTCAATACAATACGTCTAAAGTTGAGGGTTGCAGTGGCATAACAAAATGAAACTTAACCTTTCACACCGCCCGCCGTCAGGCCATTGACCAGCCAGCGCTGCGCCAGCAGGAACACCACGGTAATCGGGATGGCAGAGAGTACGGCCGCCGCGGCAAAGTCGCCCCACAGGTAGTTTTGCGGGTTGAGGTATTGCTGCATACCGACGGCCAGGGTGTAGCTGTTCACATCACGCAGTAACAGTGAGGCAACCGGTACTTCGGTGATGGCGGCGATAAACGACAGGATAAACACCACCGCCAGGATAGGCACCGACAAAGGCAGCAGTACCAGGCGGAACGCCTGCCACGGGGTTGCCCCATCCAGCGCCGCCGCTTCTTCCAGCGAGCCGTCGATGGTTTCGAAATAGCCTTTAATGGTCCATACATGCAGTGCGATACCGCCAAGATAGGCGAAGATAACGCCGCCATGGGTGTTCAGTCCGATAAACGGTACGTACTGGCCCAGACGGTCAAACAGGGCATACAACGCCACCAGCGACAGCACGGCCGGGAACATCTGGAAAATCAGCATCCCTTTCAGCAGCGTCGCTTTGCCCGGGAAACGCATACGAGCAAAGGCGTAAGCGCAGGTGGTGGACAGCGCCACGATACCGATCGCGGTAATACCTGCGATTTTCACCGAGTTCCACAGCCACAGCAGCACCGGGAACGGCGGCGGCGTGACGCGGCCATCCGCGTGCTCCACGCTGAAGCCCAGCGCGAGCTTCCAGTGCTCCCAGGAGATTTCGTCCGGGATCAGGCTCCCGGTGGCGAAGTTACCCGAACGCAGGGAGATGGCGATAACCATCAGCAGCGGGAACATGATCGCCGCGATAAAAATCAGCAGGCCTAAGTGCGTCGCCAGGAGGCGCAGCTTCTGAGATTTGGGTTGTACCATTGCCATGATCGATGCCCTCCTTAGTCAAATTTCATACGCGTGGCTTTCAGGTTCACTATCGCCAGTGCGCCTACCAGCAGGAAGATCAGGGTGGCAATCGCCGCCGCCAGACCGAAGTCCTGACCGCCGCCGCCCTCGAAGGCGATGCGGTAGGTGTAGCTCACGAGCAGGTCGGTATAGCCTGCCGGCGTCGTGGTGCCAAGGCGATCCGGACCACCGTTGGTCAACAGCTGAATCAGCACGAAGTTGTTAAAGTTAAAGGCGAAGCTGGCAATCATCAGCGGGGTGAGCGGCTTGATGAGCAGCGGCAGCGTAATCTTAAAGAAGTTCTGGAACGGGCCCGCGCCGTCCATCGCCGAGGCTTCGTACAGATCGTCCGGGATAGCCTTCAGCAGGCCCATGCACAGGATCATCATGTACGGATAGCCCAGCCAGGTATTGACGATGATGATCATCGAGCGGGCGGTGGTTGGGTCGCTGAACCAGGCCGGTTTGATGCCAAACAGCGCGCTCAGCATCATGTTGATTTCACCGAAGCTCTGGTTAAACAGCCCTTTGAAAATCAGAATCGAGATAAACGACGGCACGGCATACGGCAGAATCAGCAGCACGCGGTAAATCGCTTTGCCCTTCAGGGATTCCCACTGGACGAGGCAGGCCAGCACCATACCCACGGCAACGGTCAGGATCACGGTCAGTACGGAGAAGACCACCGTCCAGACGAAGATGGCGAAGAACGGTTTCTGAATGCCTTCGTCGGTAAACACGCGGGTAAAATTGTCCCAGCCGATGGTGACGGTATAGCCCGGGCTGAGTTTGTCATCACCCCATTTGCCGTCGGCAGTAATGGACTGATAGAAACCAATGTCGTTGTTTGGACGATATTTTACGCCGCTCTGGTTATTGGTCAGCGTGCCGTCATCCGCCAGCGTATAAAGCGGCTGCGTGCCGGAGAACTGGCGCAGCGAACTCATCGTCACTTTGCTTTCGTCCGGCAGCACGGCGGTGAGCTGGGTCAGCGCCTGACGGTTCTGGGTAATGACGCGCAGGTTGGCACGTTCACCTTCAGGCAGGGCCTGTACCTCTTTTAAGGCCAGCTTCTGCTCGCCGCCAAATTTGAACGCGTCGGAGACATAGTATTTGCTGCTCGCTTCATCAGTAAGCGCTAACTTCCACTCGTTACCGGCAGGATACAGACCGAAGTTAAAGGTCTTGCCTGCCTGATATGAGCGGTCCAGCAGGACCTGCTGCGCGCGTTCCTGCGCGAGCTGGTTAGTGCTGCTGTAGTTGGTGAACGCAATGGCGATGGTACAAATCAGCGGGAACAGGACAAACAGCCCCATCCCGGCCACGCCCGGGTAGACATAGCGCCAGGCATAGGCTTTACGATTAGCGAAAATATACAGGCCAGCAGAGCTTAAAATCAGCGTCATGATGGCGAACAGATATTCCCCTTGTACGTACATTAAAACAACAAGGTAACCCACCAGCAGGCACAGCAGACCGATCGCTGACCACTTCAGCGCGTCGCTTTGCCACCAGCGTTTCTTTTTAATGACATCCATGGGGTTCTTCCTCTACAACGGTGGAATCTTATCGTCAGGTGGCGCTGCGCTTACCTGACCTACGGATCGTGCCGTAGTCGTAGGGCGGGTAAGCGCACGCGCCACCCACCGTTTTTCTGCTTACTTGGTGATACGACCCTGAGCATCTTTCAGCGCGGCATCGACAGTCTGACGACCGCTTGCAGCGTTGATAACCGCGGTACGTGTGGCGTACCAGAACGCGGCCATCTGTGGGATGTTCGGCATGATTTCGCCTTTCTGGGCGTTATCCATGGTGGCCGCGATACGTGGGTCTTTCGCCAGATGATCCTGGAAGGATTTCAGCGCGACGGCGCCCAGCGGTTTGTCCTTGTTCACTTCATCCAGACCCTGATCGGTCAGCAGGTAGTTTTCCAGGAACTCTTTCGCCAGCTCTTTGTTCGGGCTGGCGGCGTTGATGCCCGCGCTCAGCACGCCAACGAACGGTTTAGACGGCTTGCCTTTGAAGGTTGGCAGCAGCGTCACGCCGTAGTTGATTTTGCTCTTATCGATGTTGGTCCAGGCCCACGGACCGTTGATGGTCATCGCGGTTTCGCCTTTGTTGAACGCCGCTTCCGCGATGGAGTAATCGGTATCCGCGTTCATGTGTTTGTTCTTGATCAGGTCAACCAGGAAGGTCAGACCCACTTTCGCGCCCGCGTTGTCCACGCCCACGTCTTTCACGTCATACTTGCCGTTTTCAAACTTGAACGCGTAACCGCCGTCGGCAGCAATCAGCGGCCAGGTGAAGTACGGCTCTTGCAGGTTGAACATCAGGGCGGATTTACCTTTCGCCTTCAGCTCTTTATCCAGTTTCGGGATCTCTTCCCAGGTCTTCGGCGGGTTAGGGACCAGGTCTTTGTTGTAAATCAGAGACAGGGCTTCAACCGCGATTGGGTAAGCGATCAGCTTGCCGTTATAGCGAACGGCGTCCCAGGTGAACGGGAACAGTTTGTCCTGGAAGGCTTTGTCTGGCGTCACTTCAGCCAGCAGGCCAGACTGCGCGTAACCCCCGAAACGGTCATGCGCCCAGAAGATGATGTCCGGGCCATCGCCGGTTGCCGCAACCTGCGGGAATTTCTCTTCCAGTTTGTCCGGGTGCTCTACGGTCACTTTGATGCCGGTATCTTTCTCGAATTTTTTGCCCACTTCGGCCAGGCCGTTATAGCCCTTGTCGCCGTTAATCCAGATAACCAGTTTGCCTTCTTCAATTTTGGCGAGCGCCGGTGCGGAAATCATCATTGCTGCGAGGGCGGACAATGCGAAAACGCGTGCGCCAGTCTTGATATTCATAGCTGCCATCCTTTTTGGTGATGTCTCGTGGTATGACTTCAGTGGTTCAACGTGTCTCAGTCTCCTTATTTGACATCCTCTTTCCATCCTCCCAACCCCTACGCCCCACCCCCGGTTTGTGTGATCTCCGTTGCATAAATTTAAGTTATGAGTGCTGGCGCACATAAAAACCCACCGAATTTTGCAGGCGGCTTCACGAATTTTGCCTCAGCCCTCCCGCAGCGGTCGCAGAGCCTGCTCCCTCATCCTCCCGCCTCCTCCCCCATAAAAAAGGCGGGGGGTGGAGGATTCGGGAAAGTAATGGATACCCCATAGTGAACTTATCTTGAATGTTTCTGTCGGTGACAGGTTGTAACGAAGGGAGAAGGGCATGGCGAGCGTACAGCTGCGTAATGTAACGAAAGCCTGGGGTGACGTTGTGGTGTCGAAAGACATCAATCTGGACATCAACGAAGGCGAATTCGTGGTGTTTGTTGGCCCATCAGGCTGTGGTAAATCTACTCTGCTGCGTATGATTGCCGGTCTTGAAACCATCACCAGCGGCGACCTGCTGATCGGTGATACCCGAATGAACGACATCCCACCTGCCGAACGTGGCGTCGGTATGGTGTTCCAGTCTTATGCTCTCTATCCCCATCTTTCCGTTGCCGAGAACATGTCCTTTGGCCTGAAGCTGGCCGGCGCGAAGAAAGAGGTTATTAACCAGCGCGTGACGCAGGTGGCGGAAGTGTTACAGCTGGCGCACCTGCTGGAGCGTAAGCCGAAAGCGCTCTCCGGTGGCCAGCGTCAGCGTGTGGCGATTGGCCGTACGCTGGTGGCCGAACCGCGCGTGTTCCTGCTCGATGAACCTCTCTCTAACCTGGATGCCGCCCTGCGCGTCCAGATGCGTATCGAAATCTCCCGTCTGCACAAGCGTCTTGGCCGCACGATGATTTACGTCACCCACGATCAGGTCGAAGCGATGACCCTCGCCGACAAAATCGTGGTGCTGGATGCCGGTCGCGTGGCGCAGGTGGGCAAACCGCTGGAGCTGTATCACTACCCGGCAGACCGCTTTGTTGCAGGCTTTATTGGCTCGCCAAAGATGAACTTCCTGCCCGTCAAAGTGACCGCGACCGCGATTGAACAGGTACAGGTGGAGCTGCCAAACCGCCAGCAGGTCTGGCTGCCGGTCGACAGCGCCAACGTACAGGTCGGGGCAAACATGTCCCTCGGTATTCGTCCTGAGCACCTGCTGCCGAGCCACATCGCCGATGTGACCCTGGAAGGTGACGTTCAGGTCGTCGAACAGCTTGGTCACGAAACACAGATTCATATCCAGATCCCCGCCATCCGTCAGAACCTGGTCTACCGCCAGAACGACGTGGTGTTGGTAGAAGAGGGTGCCACATTCGCTATCGGCTTGCCGCCAGAGCGTTGCCATCTGTTCCGTGAGGATGGCACTGCATGTCGTCGGTTGCACAAAGAGCCAGGCGTTTAAGCAATCCCAAAAGAAGACACGAAACCGACAGGTGAAGTGTTCAAAGAAAAGCAATGATCTCAGGAGATAGAATGATGATTACTCTGCGCAAACTTCCTCTGGCAGTTGCCGTCGCAGCGGGCGTAATGTCTGCTCAGGCAATGGCCGTGGATTTCCATGGTTATGCTCGTTCCGGTATCGGCTGGACGGGGAGTGGCGGCGAACAACAGTGCTTCCAGGCAACCGGTGCTCAAAGTAAATACCGTCTGGGTAACGAATGTGAAACCTATGCGGAACTGAAGCTGGGCCAGGAAGTATGGAAAGAAGGTGATAAGAGCTTCTACTTCGACACCAACGTAGCATACTCCGTGGGGCAGCAGAACGACTGGGAAGCCACTAACCCGGCGTTCCGTGAAGCCAACGTGCAGGGAAAAAACCTGATTGAATGGCTGCCAGGTTCGACTATCTGGGCCGGTAAGCGCTTCTATCAGCGTCATGACGTCCACATGATCGACTTCTACTACTGGGATATTTCTGGTCCTGGTGCGGGTATCGAAAACGTCGATCTGGGCTTCGGTAAACTGTCTCTGGCAGCGACCCGTTCTCAGGAAGCGGGTGGTTCCTACACCTTTAGCAGCCAGAATATCTATGACAAATCGAAAGATACGGCGAACGACGTGTTTGACATGCGTCTGGCGGGGCTGGAGACCAACCCGAACGGTACTCTGGAACTGGGCGTCGACTATGGACGTTCCAATAAAACTGATGGTTACAGCTATGCAGACGGCGCGTCGAAAGACGGCTGGATGTTCACCGCTGAACACACCCAGAGCATGCTGAAGGGCTATAACAAGTTCGTTGTTCAGTATGCAACGGATGCGATGACCACTCAGGGTAAAGGCCTTTCACAAGGTTCCTACGGTTCGACCTTCGATATTAAAAATGACGATGGCTCGGTCACCCACTATGTTGATGACTACATCAACAACAACGGTAAGCTGTGGCGCGTGCTGGATCACGGTGCCATCTCCCTCGGCGATAAATGGGATCTGATGTACGTCGGTATGTACCAGAAACTGGATCTTGATAACGACCTGGGTACCGACTGGTGGACCGTGGGCGTTCGTCCAATGTACAAGTGGACGCCAATCATGAGTACCCTGCTTGAAGTCGGTTACGACAACGTCAAGTCTCAGCAGACTGGCGATCGTAACAATCAGTACAAAATTACCCTGGCACAACAGTGGCAGGCTGGTGACAGCATTTGGTCTCGTCCGGCGCTGCGTATCTTTGCAACTTATGCCAAGTGGGATGAGAACTGGGGTTACATCAAAAACGGCGATAAGGTCCTGAAATACGCAGCCGACAATAACTCCGGCTTCACCACCACTAGCCGTGGTGACAGCGATGAGTGGTCCTTCGGCGCCCAGATGGAAATCTGGTGGTAATCCCGTCTTAACCTGACGTAATGACCAAACTGAGGGGCGCAAGCCCCTCAATCCTTGGGACGGCGCGCTATTGCCTGGCTACCGCTGACCTGTGCATTTTGAGGTGATAACAATGAAAATGAACAAAACTCTCCTTGCTCTTTGTTTATCCGCAGGGCTGCTGGCAAGCGCGCCAGCAGTAACGCTCGCTAATGTGAATTTCGTTCCGCAAAACACAACATCCGCGCCGGCCATTCCGGCCGCTGCGTTGCAACAGCTGGTCTGGACGCCTGTCGATCAATCTAAAGCCCAAACGACCCAGCTCTCGACGGGGGGGCAACCACTTAATGTTCCGGGCATCAGTGGTCCGGTGGTTGCATACAGTGTGCCTGCAAACATTGGCGAACTGACGTTGACGCTCACAAGTGAAGTTAACAAGCAGACCAGCGTTTTTGCACCGAACGTGCTCATTCTTGACCAGAACATGACGCCTTCTGCGTTCTTCCCTAGCGAATACTTTACCTATCAGGAGCCTGGTGTCATGAGCGCAGACCGCCTCGAAGGGGTAATGCGCCTGACGCCTGCGCTGGGTCAGCAGAAAATTTATGTACTCGTCTTCACCACGGAAAAAGATTTGCAGCAAACCACTACGCTGCTTGATCCCGCTAAGGCCTATGCCAAAGGCGTAGGTAACGCCGTGCCGGATATCCCGGACCCAATCGCCCGCCACACCACTGACGGTCTTGTGAAGCTGAAAGTGTCTACCAATAGTGCGTCCAGCGTCCTGGTCGGCCCGCTGTTTGGCTCCTCCGGTACCGGACCTGTCACCGTAGGCAACACCGCTGCGCCTGCCTATACCGCGCCAGCTGCCACGGCAGCCGCACCGGTAGCGACCGCAGCACCGGCCCCGACGAAGAAAGCGGAGCCGGTACTGAACGACACCGAAGAATACTTCAACAACGCCATTAAGCAGGCGGTGAAGCGCGGCGATGTCGATAAAGCGCTGAAACTGCTTGATGAAGCCGAACGTTTAGGTTCAACCACTGCCCGTTCCACCTTTATCAGCAGTGTAAAAGGCAAGGGGTAACCGTTTCCCCGCAGTGCTGATTTGTTAGTTGTTTGGTGCGCCTGAGTGGGCGCACTTTTTTTCGTCTCCGCCGGGCTGTTGCACTCTTGTTGCGATCGTGATCGTTAAATAACGTTTGGCCCCCCTCAATCCGTGTTTCTGCGATACAATGCCATTACGTTATGTATCGGAGAGTCTGGCATGTCACACCCTGCGCTAACGCAACTGCGTGCGCTGCGCTATTTCGACCAAATACCTGCGCTTGAACCGCAGCAACTGGACTGGTTGCTGCTGGAAGATTCCATGACGAAACGTTTTGAGCAGCAGGGTAAAACGGTTACGGTGACCCTGATTCAGGAAGGGTTTGTCTCTGGCGATGAGATTGCCAGCGAGCTGCCGCTGCTGCCGCAAGAGCCACGTTACTGGCTGCGTGAAATTTTACTTTGTGCCGATGGCGAGCCGTGGCTTGCCGGGCGGACGGTGGTGCCCGAGTCCACCCTTTCCGGGCCAGAACTGGCGCTGCAACGTCTGGGGAAAACGCCGCTGGGGCGTTACCTTTTCACCTCGTCTGAGCTTACCCGGGATTTTATTGAGATTGGTCGTGATGCCGAACTCTGGGGGCGTCGTTCCCGCCTTCGCCTGAGCGGTAAACCGTTAATTCTGACGGAGCTTTTTTTACCGGCATCACCGTTGTACTAAGAGGAAGAAAAAATGGAGTGGAGCCTGACGCAGAATAAGCTGCTGGCGTATCACCGCTTAATGCGTACCGATAAACCCATTGGCGCGTTACTGTTGCTGTGGCCGACCCTCTGGGCGCTGTGGCTCGCCACGCCGGGCGTGCCGCCGCTGTGGATCCTTGGCGTATTCGTTGCCGGCGTCTGGCTGATGCGTGCGGCGGGCTGCGTGGTGAATGACTATGCCGATCGTAAATTCGATGGTCATGTTAAGCGTACTGCCGGTCGTCCGTTACCCAGCGGGCAGGTGACCGGGAAAGAAGCCCGCGTGCTGTTTATTGTTCTGGTGCTGCTCTCTTTCCTGCTGGTGTTAACCCTCAACACCATGACCATCCTGCTTTCCGTTGCGGCGCTGGCCCTGGCCTGGGTGTATCCGTTTATGAAGCGCTACACCCATCTGCCGCAGGTGGTGCTGGGGGCGGCGTTTGGCTGGTCGATTCCGATGGCGTTTGCGGCGGTTAGTGAGTCCTTACCGCTCAGCTGCTGGCTGATGTTCCTGGCGAATATTCTCTGGGCCGTGGCGTATGACACCCAGTACGCGATGGTTGACCGCGACGATGACCTGAAAATTGGCATCAAATCAACCGCCATCCTCTTTGGCCGTCAGGACAAGCTGATCATCGGTATCCTGCAGGTTGCGGTACTGGCGCTGATGGTGGCGATTGGTCGCCTGAACGGGCTGAACTGGGAGTTCTACTGGTCAGTGCTGGTGGCGGGACTGCTGTTTGCGTACCAGCAAAAGCTGATTGCGAAGCGCGAACGCGACGCATGCTTCAAAGCGTTTATGAACAATAACTACGTCGGTCTGGTGCTGTTTTTAGGCCTGGCGATGAGCTACTTCATATAAAAAAAGCCGGGTGGCGGCTTCGCCTTACCCGGCCTACGGTTTAGCAGGATATGTAGGCCCGGTAAGCGTCAGCGCCACCGGGCGTTTTTTTACCGGCGACGCAACAACCTGAGCGCGTTCGCCGTCACCAGCACCGTTGCCCCGGTATCCGCCAGTACCGCCAGCCACAGCCCGGTCATGCCAAGCAGCGTGGTCACCAGGAAAATCCCCTTCAACCCCAGCGCGATACCGATGTTCTGACGGATATTGGCCCGCGTCGCGCGCGCAAGATCGATCATCTGCGCCAGCCCGGTCAGGCGGTTGTGGGTCAATGCCGCGTCAGCCGTTTCCAGCGCCACGTCGGTCCCGCTGCCCATCGCAATACCAATGGTGGACGCTTTCATCGCCGGAGCATCGTTAATCCCGTCACCGACCATCGCCAGCGGCGTCTGAGCGTTCAGCTCCGTTACCGCGCTGACCTTATCCGCAGGCAGCAATCCGGCTTTAAACGCCAGCCCCAGCTCACCCGCAATTGCTGCCGCCGCGCGAGGGTTATCACCGGTGAGAATCACGCCCTTCACGCCCAGCTGATGTAGCGCCACCACAGCTTCTTTTGCGTCATCGCGGAGGGTGTCGCGCAGCGCCAGCATCCCTTTTGCGACGCCGTCCTGCATCACGCTCACAACAGTTTGTCCGGTTTGTTCTAACGCCTCCACCTCTGGAGTAGAAGACTTGCCAGCCGCGACAATCAGTACCTTTTTACCGTCAACGGTGGCCTCAATCCCTGACCCGACCAGCGCCCGCTGGGCGGTTGCCGGAGGGATGTTCAGCCCGCGCGACTGCGCTTCACGCACAATCGCCTGCGCCAGCGGGTGAGTGGAGCCCTGTTCAACGGCGGCGGCCAGGGTCAGCAGTTCATCTTCACCGATATCCTGCGGATATACGCCGGTCACCTGCGGTTTGCCGACGGTCAGCGTACCGGTTTTATCGAACGCGATTTGCTGAACCTGGCTCAGCTGCTCCAGCGCCGCGCCGCCCTTAATCAGCGCCCCGCGACGTGCCGCAGCCGCCAGCCCGGAGGTAATGGCCGCCGGGGTGGAAATCACCAGCGCGCACGGACAGCCGATCAGCAATAGCGTCAGCCCTTTATAAATCCAGCCCTCCCACGGCGCGCCAAAGAACAGCGGTGGGACGACGGTGACCAGCAGGGCCACCAGCATAATGGCGGGCGTGTAGATCCGGCTGAAGCGGTCAATGAAGCGTTCGACCGGCGCGCGGCGCTCTTCGGCCTCTTCAATCAGCTTCAGGATACGGTCGATGGCGCTGTCGCCCGGCTCGGAAAGCACGGTGAGCTGTACCAGACGGTCGACGCTAGTGGCACCCGCAGGCACTTTTTCACCCGCCTCACGTTCAACCGGAATGGACTCGCCGGTCAGGGCGCTTTCATCAAAGCTCGCGGTGGCGGTAAGCAGCGCACCGTCTGCAGGCAAGCGTCCGCCTGCCGCGACTTCAATCACGTCGCCCGGGCGCAGCGTATTGATGGCGACCGTTTCACGCATGCCGTTTATCACGCGCGTGGCGGTTTCCGGCTTCAGCGCCATCAGCGCGCTGACCCCTTTACGCGCCCGGCTCGCTGCCCAGCCTTCAAGACGTTCGCCAATTAAGAACAGCAGCAGCACCATCGCCGCTTCTGCCGTTGCGCCAATAAACAGCGCGCCGATAGCCGCCACGCTCATCAGCGTTTCGATGGCAAACCAGCTGCCGCTTTTCATCAGGCGCAGCGCCTGACGGGCAATCGGGAACAGCCCGACCAGCGTGGTGGCGATAAACGCCAGGTTGCCGAACGGGTGGTTGAACTGTTCCAGCCCCCAGCTCAGGGCCATCATGATGATGAGGGTAATGAGCGGCAGGTTTTCTTTCAGGGAAGAGGCTTTTTCAGCGGGCGCCGTTTCGCTACGCAGGGTATAGCCCGCCTTGCTGACGGCGGCTTCCACCTGTTTGCTGACGTCGTTATCGGCGCTAACCAGCAGCTTTTCAGTGGCGAACAGCACCTGAACGTGACTCACGCCCGGCACTTGTTTGACGGCGTTTTCCACTTTGCGCGCGCAGGCGGCGCAGTCCATGCCGTTAACGACCCAGCTGTAGCGATTTCCGCTTTCCGGAAGGGATTGTGTTTGCGTTTCGCACACGCCTTCACAGCAGCAGTCGTCTTTCGACGGAACCGGGCTGAGCTTAAGTGCCGAGAATTGTGGAACTTTTTTAGATGTTTCTGGAGTCGACATGGCAGTCTCCGGTAATGATAATTTTCTCATTAACCGCAGCATACACTCTGGAGTCGACTCCAGAGTCAAGACTTATTTAAATATACAGCGAACGCACGATCAGGAAGTGCCCGGCAAAGTAGCAGGCGGCGGCAATCGCGTTATCCGCACGGAAGCGGCGACGATAGTGGCTGCCCAGCCACACGACATTCCCGATCAGCAGCAGCGCGGCACCGAAGAACGCGGACATCGCTGGAGCGGTCGGACGGAAGAACCACAGCTCGCCCGCCAGCCACACCATTACCAGGGTCATGGCGATAAACGTGCAGACCGGCAAACGCATCTCTTCCAGACGTGACCAGATCACCGCAATCAGCAGCGCGCCAATCACCAGCAGCACCAGCGGCAGCGGCCAGAAGAAGGAGAGCGTCATCTGGCTGGCAAAGTAGATGGTGTAAAGCAGATGCGACAGGAAGAACGCGCCGACGGCATAGAGCAGGCGCTGACGGGGGAGCAGAGTCAGCGCATCGCCTATCAGGGACGCACACAGCCCGGCGAGCACCAGATAGCTGACGGCGTTGAACATCGGCGCTTGCCAGGCCAGCAGCAGCAGGAGCAACAGCGTGACCGGTTTAAACAACCAGCGCTGCCAGGTGGGACCGCGGTACGACGCATCGACATAAAGCCATGCGGAAAAACAGACAGCGATAAATGACCAAAGCATATTAACTCCCTGTATCTGTTAAGTCTGAATAATCAGTTTCTGATCCAGTGTAGTGACGCGGGCGGGCGTTTGGCAATGGCGGGGAAGGCAGGGTATCCTGAATTCCGCATAATCTGATGGGATTGTAGAATGAGCAAGATGCCGCTGTTTTTCATTATCGTGGTGGCGATTATCGTCATTGCCGCCTCGTTCCGCTTCGTACAGCAGCGCCGCGAGAAGGCGGATAACGATGCCGCACCCCTGATGCAAAAGCGCGTGGTGGTGACCAACAAACGCGAGAAACCGCTCAATGACCGCCGCTCACGCCAGCAGCAGGTGACGCCTGCGGGCACAACAATGCGCTATGAAGCGAGCTTTAAGCCGGAAACGGGCGGCCTGGAGATGACCTTCCGCCTGGAGGCGCAGCAGTACCATCAGCTGACAGTGGGAGAGAAAGGAACGCTGAGCTACAAAGGGTCGCGATTTGAAGGGTTCAGTACGGAATAATGCACGAACGGTTCCCTCTCCCTGTGGGAGAGGGGTAGGGTGAGGGCATCAGCCCGCACCTTATTTCTTCGCCTGCGCCTTAAATTTCTTCATCCACACCAGCAGCTCAAATACGCCGAAGATAAACACGCGCAGCTGCTGCCAGCCCGTCATCTGCGGGCCGTCTTTCGGCAGGCCGTTTTTCAGCATCACCATCTGCAGGGCGTGCATAAACGACGTGAAAATCAGCGCGACGTTAACGAAAATGTTCATCGGGCGCGGGAACGGGTGCACCAGATTCAGAATCAAAAACGCCCAGACGCCCAGCATCAGCAAACGTCCCAGATTAATCAGTACCGGCATCGGATCCTCCTTGTGCCTGACGGTGATACAGACGATAAGCAACCTGACCCGCGACTTTTTCACGGTGCAGATCCCAGTGAGCGGGAACCGGCGGTAAACCGTTTTCCACTTCGCTTTCAACGTAAATTAGCGCGTCATCCGCCAGCCAGCCGTTTTGCTCCAGCAGGGATAGCGTCTCCTCCAGCAGCGCCTTACGGAACGGCGGGTCGACAAACACCACGTTATGCGGCGTGCCTTTCTGCGCAAGAAAACTCAGCGTGTTGGTGTTCACGACTTTGGCGTTGCCCGCCTTCAGCGTCGCCAGATTTTGCTGCAGCGTCTGCGCTACGCCGCGCTCCATCTCCAGCAGCGTGGCGCTGGCGGCATAGCGCGACAGCGCTTCCAGACCGAGCGCGCCGCTTCCGGCGAAGCAGTCCAGGCAGTGGGCGTCTACCATTGACGGGGCCAGCCAGTTAAACAGCGTCTCGCGCACGCGGTCGGTAGTAGGGCGTAAACCGGGGCTGTCCGGCACCGGTAATTTCCGGCCTCGCCACTGACCGCCGATAATACGAATTTGACCGGCCGGGGCGCGGTTGGGTTTCTTCATCTCAGGAAAGCTCTGTTAACAATTGGCCTGCGATTGCGGGCGGTGATGTCAATTAAGTAAAGTGTTAGACTATTTCATCATTTTTTTAGCTTCCATGTATATAGCGCCGCGAGGAGTGTAGTCGCAGATGGCAAAACAAAAAAAACGTGGCTTCTTTTCCTGGCTGGGCTTCGGTGAAAAAGAGCAAGAAACAGAACAGAAAACCGAAGAGCAACAAGCCGTTGAAGAGCAGTCACCGCCTGAAACGCCTGTAGAAACCGCCGCGGTAGTCGACGCGGAAGAAACGGCGCACAGCAAAGAAGAGGTTGAATCCTTTGCAGAAGAGGTGGTTGAGGTCACGGAACAGGTTCAGGAGAGCGAGAAGCCAGAACCGGTTGTCGTTGATGACATTACCGAAGCGCCGCAGGCCGTTATCGAGCATGAAGAGCTGCCGCTGCCGGAAGAGGTGAAAGCCGAAGAGGTGTCTGCCGAAGAGTGGCAGGCCGAAGCGGAAACCGTTGAAATCGTTGAGGCGGTGGAAGAAGAAGCGGCGCTCGAGCCAGAACTGACCGACGAAGAGCTTGAAGCCCAGGCGCTGGCGGCGGAAGCCGCTGAAGAAGCGGTCATCGTGGTGCCGGTGGAAGAAGAACCGGAAGAAGAGATCGTTCAGGAGCAGGAAAAACCGACCAAAGAAGGTTTCTTCGCCCGCCTGAAGCGCAGCCTGCTCAAAACCAAAGAAAACTTAGGTTCCGGATTTATCAGTCTGTTCCGCGGCAAGAAGATCGACGACGATCTCTTTGAAGAGCTGGAAGAACAGCTGCTGATTGCGGACGTCGGCGTGGAAACCACCCGTAAGATCATCGCCAATCTGACCGAAGGGGCGAGCCGCAAACAGCTGCGCGACGCCGAAGCGCTGTACGGCCTGCTGAAAGACGAGATGGGTGAAATTCTCGCAAAAGTTGACGAACCGCTTAATATTGAAGGCAAAACGCCATTTGTTATTCTGATGGTCGGCGTGAACGGCGTGGGTAAAACCACCACCATCGGCAAGCTGGCGCGTCAGTTCGAGCAGCAGGGCAAATCGGTGATGCTGGCGGCGGGCGACACCTTCCGTGCGGCGGCGGTTGAGCAGCTGCAGGTTTGGGGTCAGCGCAACAACATTCCGGTGATTGCCCAGCATACCGGCGCGGATTCCGCGTCCGTGATCTTCGACGCCATTCAGGCGGCGAAGGCGCGCAACGTGGACGTGCTGATTGCCGATACCGCAGGGCGTTTGCAGAACAAATCGCACCTGATGGAAGAGTTGAAGAAAATCGTTCGCGTCATGAAGAAGCTGGACGAAGACGCACCGCATGAAATTATGCTGACCATTGACGCCAGCACCGGACAGAACGCCATCAGTCAGGCGAAGCTGTTCACTGAAGCGGTAGGACTGACGGGGATCGCGCTGACCAAGCTGGACGGCACCGCGAAAGGCGGGGTGATCTTCTCCGTGGCCGACCAGTTCGGCATTCCTATCCGTTACATCGGTGTGGGCGAGCGTATTGAGGATTTGCGTCCGTTTAAGGCGGACGACTTTATTGAGGCATTATTTGCCCGAGAGGACTAACAATGATTCGCTTTGAACACGTCAGCAAGGCCTATCTCGGTGGGAGACAAGCGCTGCAGGGGGTGACATTCCACCTGCAGCCGGGCGAGATGGCATTCCTGACCGGCCATTCCGGCGCGGGGAAAAGTACCCTGCTCAAGCTTATCTGTGGGATCGAGCGGCCAAGCGCCGGGAAAATCTTTTTCGGCGGGCATGAGATCAGCCGCCTGAAAAACCGCGAAGTGCCGTTCCTGCGTCGTCAGATCGGCATGATTTTCCAGGATCACCACCTGCTGATGGATCGCACCGTTTTCGATAACGTGGCCATTCCGCTGATTATTGCCGGCGCCAGCTATGACGATATCCGCCGTCGCGTCTCTGCGGCGCTGGATAAGGTCGGGCTGCTGGACAAAGCGAAGAACTTCCCGATCCAGCTCTCCGGCGGTGAACAGCAGCGCGTGGGCATCGCCCGCGCGGTGGTGAACAAGCCTGCCGTGCTGCTGGCGGATGAACCGACCGGTAACCTGGACGATGCCCTGTCAGAAGGGATTTTGCGTCTGTTTGAGGAATTCAACCGCGTAGGGGTCACCGTATTGATGGCGACGCACGATATCGGGCTCATTTCCCGTCGTTCGTACCGCATGCTGACCCTGAGCGACGGGCATTTGCACGGAGGCCACGGTGAACAAGCGTGATGCAATAAACCAGATTCGGCAGTTCGGGAACCGGTTTGACCGTTTCCGTAAGCCGCAGGGCGGTGGTGACGGCAATCGTAATGCGCCGAAGCGCCAGAAGGCCGCGACAAAACCGGCCTCCCGTAAAACCAACGTGTTTAACGAACAGGTACGCTACGCTTTCCACGGCGCGCTGCAGGACCTGAAAAGCAAACCGCTGGCGACGTTCCTGACGGTGATGGTGATTGCCATCTCCCTGACGCTGCCAAGCGTCTGCTATATGGTCTATAAAAACGTCAACCAGGCGGCTTCACAGTATTATCCGTCCCCGCAGATCACGGTCTATCTGGATAAAGCGCTCGACGATAACGCCGCTGCGCAGGTGGTTGGGCAAATCCAGGCCGAGCAGGGCGTGGAGAAGGTCAACTATCTCTCACGTGAAGACGCGCTGGGCGAGTTCCGTAACTGGTCTGGCTTTGGCGGCGCGCTGGATATGCTCGAAGAGAACCCGCTGCCCGCCGTGGCGGTGGTGATCCCGAAGCTGGATTTCCAGGGGACCGATTCGCTTAACACCCTGCGCGATCGCATCACGCGCATTAAGGGCATTGATGAAGTGCGCATGGATGACAGCTGGTTTGCGCGCCTCTCAGCCCTGACCGGGCTGGTAGGACGCGTCGCGGCGATGATTGGCGTGCTGATGGTGGCGGCGGTCTTCCTCGTCATTGGTAACAGCGTTCGCCTGAGCATCTTTGCTCGTCGCGATACCATCAACGTGCAGAAACTGATTGGTGCGACGGATGGCTTCATCCTCCGACCGTTCCTTTACGGTGGTGCACTGCTCGGTTTTTCCGGCGCATTTCTTTCACTGATATTGTCAGAAATTTTGGTGATGCGGCTTTCGTCGGCCGTGACTGAAGTGGCGCAGGTTTTCGGAACGAAGTTTAATATCAGCGGCTTAGGTTTCGATGAGTGCCTGTTACTGCTGCTGGTGTGCTCGATGATTGGGTGGGTGGCAGCCTGGTTGGCAACCGTTCAACATTTACGTCACTTTACTCCCGACTAATAAAAGCGTGATATAATCTTTCCCTGCACCGAGATGTTCGCTCTGCAGGGAAAGCGTCCCTGTTGTCTCTTCCCCTGTTATCATCTCCATGTCACATTTTGTGCGTAATTTATTCACCGTTGCACCTGGAACTTGTGGATAAAATCACTGTCTGATAAAAGAGTGAATGCTAATCTCGTTGCTCAAACGCTTTGGCATGGTTGTTGCCTGACGGGGACGACCTGGACCAGAAGAAACATTGAGAGGAATGAATGACCAAAGAAATGCAAACTTTAGCTTTAGCCCCTGTTGGTAACCTGGAATCTTATATCCGGGCTGCGAACACCTGGCCGATGTTAACGGCCGAGGAAGAAAAGGAGCTTGCTGAAAAGCTGCATTACCAGGGCGATCTGGAAGCAGCTAAGACGCTGATCCTGTCTCACCTGCGCTTTGTTGTTCACGTTGCTCGTAATTATGCGGGCTACGGCCTGCCGCAGGCGGACTTGATTCAGGAAGGTAACATCGGTCTGATGAAGGCTGTACGTCGCTTTAACCCGGAAGTGGGTGTGCGACTGGTCTCCTTCGCCGTGCACTGGATCAAAGCAGAAATTCACGAATACGTGCTGCGCAACTGGCGTATCGTGAAAGTCGCCACGACAAAAGCGCAGCGCAAACTGTTCTTTAACCTGCGTAAAACCAAGCAGCGTCTGGGCTGGTTCAATCAGGATGAAGTGGAAATGGTGGCGCGCGAGCTGGGCGTAACCAGCAAAGACGTGCGTGAGATGGAATCCCGTATGGCCGCGCAGGACATGACCTTTGATATGTCCTCAGACGACGACGCATCTGACAGCCAGCCGATGGCACCGGTTCTGTATCTGCAGGATAAAACCTCTAACTTTGCTGATGGCATCGAAGAGGATAACTGGGAAGATCAGGCCGCGAACAAGCTGACCCATGCGATGGAAGGCCTCGACGAACGTAGCCAGGATATTATCCGCGCCCGCTGGCTGGACGAAGACAACAAGTCCACGCTGCAGGAGCTGGCCGACCGCTACGGCGTCTCTGCGGAACGTGTCCGTCAGCTTGAAAAGAACGCCATGAAAAAACTTCGCGCCGCTATCGAAGCGTAATTTCCGCGAAGTACACCGAGAACCCTCGAATGCAAATTCGGGGGTTTTGTTTTTTTAGCGCCCGCTCTGGCGAATTCCCTCCCCCTGGCAAACACTTACTGATGCGCTAAGCAGGCGACTTTCTCAGGGGGACAGGGTGAAAAACAACGAACTGAACGACCGGCGTTTACAGGCGACGCCGCGCGGCATCGGCGTGATGTGTAACTTCTATGCCGATAAAGCTGAAAACGCCACGGTGTGGGACGTGGAAGGCAACGAGTACATCGACTTCGCCGCCGGTATCGCGGTGCTGAATACCGGCCATCGCCATCCCAAAGTCATTTCCGCCATCGAAAAACAACTCCACGCCTTTACCCATACGGCGTATCAGATCGTGCCGTATGAAGGCTATGTGGCGCTTGCCGAACGTATCAACGAACGCGTGCCCGTTGAAGGCCCTGCCAAAACGGCGTTCTTTTCAACGGGAGCAGAGGCGGTCGAAAACGCGGTCAAAATTGCCCGGGCGTACACCAAACGTCCCGGCCTTATTACTTTCGGCGGCGCGTTCCACGGCCGCACCTTTATGACCATGGCGCTGACCGGCAAGGTTGCGCCGTACAAGCTCGGCTTTGGGCCCTTCCCCGGCTCGGTGTATCACGCGCAGTATCCGAATGAACTGCACGGCGTCAGCACCGCTGAGGCGTTGAAAAGCCTGGAACGTATCTTTAAAGCGGATATTGCTCCTGACCAGGTCGCGGCGATCATTCTCGAACCGGTTCAGGGGGAGGGCGGTTTCAACATCGCTCCTGCTGATTTTATGCAGGCGCTGCGCGCCCTGTGCGATACCCACGGCATTCTGCTGATTGCCGACGAGGTGCAAAGCGGCTTCGCCCGCACCGGCAAGCTGTTCTCGATGGAACACCACTGCGTGAAGCCCGATCTGATCACCATGGCGAAAAGCCTGGCGGGCGGGATGCCGCTCTCGGCGGTGTCGGGACGTGCTGAGGTGATGGATGCGCCCGCGCCGGGCGGGCTGGGTGGCACCTACGCAGGTAACCCGCTGGCGATTGCGGCGGCGCATGCCGTACTGGACGTGATTGATGAGGAAGATCTCTGCACGCGCTCGGCGCATCTGGGCCATCACCTGGTGGAAGTGCTGAACAAGGCGAAGGAACACTGCCCGTATATCGCGGATATTCGCGCCCAGGGCTCAATGGTGGCGGTTGAGTTTAACGACCCGCAAACGGGCCATCCTTCGCCGGAATTTACCCGCCAGGTGCAGGAGCGGGCGTTGCAGGAAGGGCTGCTTCTTCTGAGCTGCGGCGTCTACGGCAACGTCATTCGTTTCCTGTATCCGCTGACGATCCCCGAAGTGCAGTTCCGTAAAGCGCTGGACATTATCTCCGCCTCGCTGACACGTTAAAGCCATATGCCCGGCGAAAATCCCTGCCGGGCCTGGCATATATTCATTTCAAATTAGCTATTCCAAAATCATAAAAATCGGGTATGTTTTAGCAGAGTATGCTGAAAAAGCGCGAACAGCACACCTATAACTGACATAAAGCGCTGCACAACAACATCACAACAATCGTAATAACCATAATAATGGGGAATCTCAGGATGAACATGAAGGGTAAAGCGTTACTGGCAGGATGTATCGCGTTGGCATTCAGCACCATGGCGCAGGCAGACATTAAAGTGGCTGTGGTTGGCGCCATGTCCGGACCGGTAGCGCAGTACGGCGACCAGGAGTTTACTGGCGCAGAACAGGCGGTTGCAGACATTAATGCCAAAGGTGGTATTAAGGGCGAAAAACTGCAGATCGTAAAATATGATGATGCCTGCGACCCGAAACAAGCGGTCGCGGTCGCGAACAAAGTGGTGAACGACGGGATCAAATACGTTATCGGTCACCTGTGCTCTTCCTCTACTCAACCCGCGTCTGATATCTACGAAGACGAAGGTATCCTGATGATCACTCCGGCGGCGACCGCACCGGAGCTGACCGCGCGTGGCTACAAGCTGACCCTGCGCACCACCGGCCTGGACTCTGACCAGGGCCCAACCGCGGCGAAATACATCGTTGAAAAAGTGAAGCCGAAGCGTATTGCCATCGTTCATGACAAGCAGCAGTACGGTGAAGGTCTGGCGCGTTCAGTGCAGGACAACCTGAAGAAAGCCAATGCCGACGTGGTGTTCTTCGACGGGATCACCGCCGGTGAGAAAGACTTCTCCACCCTGGTGGCGCGTCTGAAGAAAGAGAATATTGATTTCGTTTACTACGGTGGCTACCACCCGGAAATGGGGCAGATCCTGCGCCAGGCGCGCGCTGCGGGCCTGAAAACCCAGTTTATGGGTCCGGAAGGCGTGGCGAACGTTTCCCTGTCCAACATTGCAGGTGAATCAGCCGAAGGCCTGCTGGTGACCAAACCGAAGAACTACGACCAGGTGCCAGCGAACAAACCTATCGTAGATGCCATCAAGGCGAAGAAACAGGATCCAAGCGGCGCGTTCGTCTGGACCACCTATGCGGCGCTGCAGTCTCTGCAGGCGGGCCTGAACCAGTCAGCCGAACCGGCTGAGATTGCCACCTGGCTGAAAGCGAACACGGTCCAGACCGTCATGGGGCCACTCTCCTGGGACGCGAAGGGCGACCTGAAGGGCTTCGAGTTCGGCGTGTTTGACTGGCATGCTAACGGGACTGCTACTGACGCCAAATAATTTTCCCGTCGCCTTTCGTGCCGCAGGTGCGTTGGCTGCGTTATTCAACCCCGGTCACTTACTTATGTAAGCTCCCGGGGATTTCATAACTTGCCGCCTTCCTGCAACACGAAATGCTTGGGAAAATGCGGTAGAAATTGTAGGCCGGGTAAGGCGCAGCCGCCACCCGGCTTTCTTTTAGCGCTTCTCCCAGCCGCTCTCCTGCGCCGTAAACCCTAACGCCTGCATAAACGCCGCCATCACGCCGCGGTCTTCCACGCCGACGTCAGCCATCCACCATGAGGTCACGCTCGGGTTTTCGCGGATCACTTCTTCAATTAAATACTGTCCCACACCGCGACGACGGGTGACGTCACGTACGCGCAGCGAGTCCAGCGCCCCTTCTGTACCGCTCAGGGTGACGCGAACCGCGGCCAGCAGGCGCTCGTTAAAACGCGCGGCATAAATGCGGTGGGTCTCATCCACGCGTAGCGACGAAGGGGAATATTCCGGCCAGATCTTGCCCAGGTCGATATGATCCTGGTCGCTAAAGGTCACCAGACGCACGATAGTCAGTTTCATTAGCTACTTGTCCAAATCAGATTCAGTAGGGGCAGTGTACTCAATTTATTCACTCAGCGGCTTCCTCTTTTTATTCTCATTAACCAGGTGATTAGTTTTTTGGCAACGCGATGGGCAGTTTGAAAACACATGGATCGAAAAATAAGCAGAATTTTAACCTGAAGGGTAGTGATTTATTCGGCGCTTTGTACCGTTATTTTATGCTGCAAACTGCACTTTTATTTGTTTATCTCTGCCTGATTTCAGAATATTATCTTTGCTTAATCGCCTGAAAAATAGAGATTTTAGTCTGGTTTTTGACAAAAACCTGCGCTAAACCATTAAAGGCACTGGTAAAAATAGCGTTGTTCATTAAAAGTACAGAATGCTTTTTAACCATAATAAAACAAAATATAAACACGACATCACGAATGGGGATTCAGAGATGAAAAGGAACGCGAAGACGTTAATCGCGGGGATGGTCGCACTGTCGATCTCGCATGCCGCTATGGCGGAGGACATTAAAGTTGCGGTAGTGGGTGCGATGTCCGGCCCTGTTGCCCAGTGGGGTGACATGGAGTTCAACGGTGCGCGCCAGGCCATCAAAGACATCAACGCTAAGGGCGGCATCAAAGGCGACAAGCTGGTGGGCGTGGAATATGACGACGCCTGCGATCCGAAACAGGCCGTCGCGGTCGCCAACAAAATCGTCAACGACGGTATCCAGTATGTGATCGGCCACCTGTGTTCATCCTCCACCCAGCCCGCGTCTGATATCTACGAAGACGAAGGCATCCTGATGATCACCCCCGGTGCGACCAACCCGGAACTGACCCAGCGCGGCTATCAGCACATTATGCGCACCGCGGGGCTGGACTCCTCTCAGGGGCCCACCGCCGCCAAATACATCCTTGAAACCGTTAAGCCGCAGCGTATCGCCATTATTCATGACAAGCAGCAGTACGGCGAAGGCCTGGCGCGCTCCGTTCAGGACGGCCTGAAAAAAGGCGGCGCGAACATCGTCTTCTTCGACGGCATTACCGCCGGTGAGAAAGACTTCTCCGCGCTGATCGCCCGTCTGCAAAAAGAGAATATCGACTTCGTTTACTACGGCGGCTACTACCCGGAGATGGGGCAGATGCTGCGTCAGGCGCGCGCCACCGGTCTGAAAACCCAGTTTATGGGGCCAGAGGGCGTGGGCAATGCCTCCCTGTCAAACATCGCCGGGGATTCTGCCGAAGGCATGCTGGTGACGATGCCAAAACGCTATGACCAGGATCCGGCCAACAAGGCTATCGTGGATGCGCTCAAGGCGCAGAAGAAAGATCCGAGTGGTCCGTACGTCTGGATCACCTATGCGGCCGTACAGTCTCTGGCCACCGCGCTGGATCGCTCCGGCAGCAAAGAACCGCTGGATCTGGTGAAAGATTTAAAAGCACACGGGGCTAACACCGTGATTGGGCCGCTGAACTGGGATGAGAAAGGCGATCTGAAGGGATTTGAGTTTGGTGTCTTTAAGTGGCACGCCGACGGTTCGTCCTCGGCCGCCAAATAATTATCCCACCGCCCGGACCGCCGGGCGGGTATAAAAAGGTTTGCATATGTCCGAGCAGTTTCTCTATTTCCTGCAGCAGATGTTTAACGGCGTTACGCTGGGAAGCACCTACGCGCTGATCGCCATCGGCTATACGATGGTTTACGGCATTATCGGCATGATCAACTTCGCCCACGGCGAGGTCTACATGATCGGTAGCTACGTCTCCTTTATGATTATTGCCGCCCTGATGATGATGGGCATCGACAGCAGTTGGCTGCTGGTCGCCGCCGGGTTTGTCGGCGCGATTGTGATTGCCAGCGCCTACGGCTGGAGCATTGAGCGCGTGGCCTATCGGCCGGTGCGCAGCTCCAAGCGTCTGATTGCGCTGATTTCCGCCATCGGGATGTCGATCTTCCTGCAAAACTACGTCAGCCTGACCGAAGGCTCGCGCGACGTGGCGCTGCCAAGCCTGTTTAACGGCCAGTGGATTGTGGGGGCCAGCGAAAACTTCGCGGCCTCTATCACCACCATGCAGCTTGTTATCTGGGTCGTGACCTTTATTGCGATGCTCGCCCTGACGCTGTTCATCCGCTACTCGCGTATGGGACGCGCCTGCCG
The DNA here is from genome assembly GCF_008122455.1 of Enterobacter sp. C6. Classification (NCBI taxonomy): domain Bacteria; kingdom Pseudomonadati; phylum Pseudomonadota; class Gammaproteobacteria; order Enterobacterales; family Enterobacteriaceae; genus Enterobacter; species Enterobacter sp. C6. The sequence goes on along the minus strand of NZ_QPFW01000247.1, from coordinate 48,056 downwards.
CGCGTGTGCAGAAGATCTGAAGATGGCGAGCCTGCTCGGCATCAACACCGACCGCGTGATTGCCCTGACCTTCGTGATTGGCGCCGCGATGGCGGCGGTGGCGGGTGTCCTGCTCGGCCAGTTCTACGGCGTGATCAACCCGTACATCGGCTTTATGGCTGGGATGAAAGCCTTCACCGCGGCGGTGCTGGGCGGTATCGGCAGTATTCCGGGCGCGATGATTGGCGGCCTGATCCTGGGCGTGGCGGAGGCGCTCTCCTCGGCGTATCTGAGCACGGAATATAAAGACGTGGTGTCGTTTGCCCTGCTGATTCTGGTTCTGCTGGTGATGCCTACCGGTATTCTGGGCCGTCCGGAGGTAGAGAAAGTATGAAACCGATGCATTTTGCAATGGCGCTGCTCTCTGCCGCCATGTTCTTCGTGCTGGCGGGCGTCTTTATGGGCGTCCAGTTAGGTCTGGACGGGACGAAGCTGGTGGTGGATACCGCCCCCGACATCCGCTGGCAGTGGGTGTTTATCGGTACCGCCGTGGTGTTCCTGTTCCAGCTGCTGCGTCCGCTGTTCCAGAAGTCGCTGAAAAACGTCTCCGGGCCGAAATTCGTTCTGCCGGCCATCGACGGGTCTACCGTTAAGCAGAAGCTGTTCCTCGTAGCGCTGCTGGTGGCCGCCGTGGCGTGGCCGTTTGTGGTGTCTCGCGGCACCGTGGATATCGCCACTCTGACCATGATCTACGTGATTCTCGGTCTCGGTCTGAACGTGGTGGTGGGGCTCTCCGGCCTGCTGGTGCTGGGCTACGGCGGCTTCTACGCCATCGGCGCCTACACCTTCGCGCTGCTGAACCACTATTACGGCCTCGGCTTCTGGACCTGCCTGCCGCTGGCGGGGCTGGTCTCTGCCGCTGCCGGCTTCCTGCTTGGCTTCCCGGTATTGCGCCTGCGCGGTGACTACCTGGCGATTGTGACCTTAGGCTTCGGCGAAATCGTCCGTATCCTGCTGCTTAACAACACCGAAGTGACCGGCGGCCCGAACGGCATCAGCCAGATCCCGAAACCAACCTTCTTCGGCCTGGAGTTCAGCCGTACCGCCCGCGAAGGCGGCTGGGACACCTTCAGTAACTTCTTCGGCGTGAAGTATGACCCGTCCGACCGTGTAATCTGGCTCTATCTGGTGGCGCTGCTGCTGGTGGTGATTACCCTGTTCGTGATTAACCGTCTGCTGCGCATGCCGCTGGGCCGCGCGTGGGAAGCGCTGCGTGAAGATGAGATCGCCTGCCGTTCCCTGGGCCTGAACCCGACCCGCATCAAGCTGACCGCGTTCACCATCAGCGCCGCGTTTGCCGGTTTCGCCGGGACGCTGTTTGCCGCCCGTCAGGGCTTTGTAAGCCCGGAATCGTTCACCTTTGCCGAATCCGCCTTTGTGCTGGCGATTGTGGTGCTGGGCGGTATGGGCTCGCAGTTCGCCGTTATCCTCGCGGCCATCCTGCTGGTGGTCTCGCGCGAGCTGATGCGCGACTTTAACGAATACAGCATGCTGATGCTGGGTGGTTTGATGGTGCTGATGATGATCTGGCGTCCGCAGGGCTTGCTGCCGATGACTCGTCCACAGCTGAAGCTGAAACGCACTCAGGCGAAAGGAGAGCAGGCATGAGTCAGCCATTATTATCCGTTAACGGTCTGATGATGCGTTTTGGCGGCCTGCTGGCGGTCAACAATGTGTCACTGGATCTGCACAAGAAAGAGATTGTCTCCCTGATTGGCCCGAACGGCGCGGGGAAAACCACGGTCTTTAACTGCCTGACCGGCTTCTACAAGCCGACGGGCGGCACCATCATGCTGCGCGACAAGCATCTTGAAGGGCTGCCAGGCCAGCAGATTGCCCGCATGGGCGTGGTGCGTACCTTCCAGCACGTGCGTCTGTTCCGCGAGATGACGGTGATTGAGAACCTGCTGGTCGCGCAGCATCAGCAGCTGAAAACCGGGCTGTTCTCCGGCCTGCTGAAAACCCCGGCCTTCCGCCGCGCGCAGGATGAAGCGCTTGACCGCGCGGCGACCTGGCTCGACCGAATTGGCCTGCTGCAGCACGCCAACCGTCAGGCGAGCAACCTGGCCTACGGCGACCAGCGTCGTCTGGAGATTGTGCGCTGCATGGTGACCCAGCCGGAGATCCTGATGCTCGACGAACCGGCGGCAGGGCTCAACCCGAAAGAGACCAAAGAGCTGGACGAGCTGATTGCCGAACTGCGCGATCACCACGACACCACCATTCTGCTGATTGAGCACGACATGAAGCTGGTAATGGGCATTTCCGACCGTATCTACGTGGTCAACCAGGGCACGCCGCTGGCAAACGGCACGCCGGAAGAGATCCGCAACAACCCGGACGTGATCCGCGCATACCTGGGTGAGGCATAAGATGGAAAAAGCGATGTTAACGTTCGACAAGGTCAACGCGCACTACGGCAAGATCCAGGCGCTGCACGACGTCAGCCTGCACATCAATCAGGGTGAAATCGTGACCTTGATTGGCGCCAACGGCGCGGGTAAAACTACGCTGCTCGGCACCCTGTGCGGCGACCCGCGCGCCACCAGCGGGCGGATCGTGTTTGATGGTAAAGACATTACCGACTGGCAGACCGCCAGAATCATGCGTGAAGCGGTGGCGATTGTTCCGGAAGGGCGCCGGGTCTTCTCCCGCATGACGGTGGAAGAGAACCTGGCAATGGGCGGGTTCTTCGCCCACCGCGATGAATACCAGACCCGCATCAAGTGGGTCTATGAGCTCTTCCCGCGCCTGTGGGAGCGCCGCATTCAGCGTGCGGGCACCATGTCCGGCGGCGAGCAGCAGATGCTGGCGATAGGCCGCGCGCTGATGAGCCAGCCGCGTCTCCTGCTGCTGGACGAACCGTCGCTCGGTCTGGCGCCGATCATCATCCAGCAGATTTTCGACACCATTGAGCAACTGCGCAAAGAGGGGATGACCATCTTCCTCGTCGAGCAGAACGCCAACCAGGCGCTGAAGCTGGCTGACCGTGGCTACGTGCTGGAGAACGGCCGCGTGGTGCTGGAGGACACCGGCGACGCGCTGCTGGCGAACGAAGCGGTGCGGAGCGCGTATCTGGGCGGATAGGTAAAAGCAAAAAGGCAACGCAAGTTGCCTTTTTTAGTGTTTTCTCCCTCTCCCTGTGGGAGAGGGCCGGGGTGAGGGCACCAGACCGCACCCAACCATCCAACCCCCTTCACACAACCATCATCCCCCTGACGCCTGGCTGTCACTTATCTGTAAACAAACAGTTATTTTTCTGTAATTCGAGCATGTCATGTTACCTCGCGAGCATAAAACGCGTGATATCGCGCATCCGGCACAATAAGAGAGATGACAATGACATCGTTACGACACACAGCTTTGGGTCTGGCACTGGGTCTGGCTTTTGCGACGAACGCAATGGCTGTCACCACCATTCCGTTCTGGCATTCAATGGAAGGGGAGTTGGGTAAAGAAGTTGACTCCCTGGCGCAACGTTTCAACGACACCCACCCGGATTACAAAATTGTGCCGGTGTACAAAGGCAACTATGAGCAGAGCCTGAGCGCGGGCATCGCCGCCTTCCGTACCGGCAACGCGCCGGCCCTGTTACAGGTTTATGAAGTGGGTACCGCCACTATGATGGCCTCCAAAGCCATCAAGCCGGTGTATGAAGTGTTCAAAGAGGCGGGTATCAACTTCGATGAATCCCAGTTTGTGCCGACCGTAGCGGGTTACTACACCGATTCCAAAACCGGCCATCTGCTGTCCCAGCCGTTTAACAGCTCTACGCCGGTGCTCTACTACAACAAAGACGCCTTCAAAAAAGCCGGTTTAGACCCGGAGCAGCCGCCAAAAACCTGGCAGGACCTGGCGGAGTACACCACGAAGCTGAAAGCGGCGGGGATGAAGTGCGGCTACGCCAGCGGCTGGCAGGGCTGGATCCAGATTGAAAACTTCAGCGCCTGGCACGGCCTGCCGGTGGCGACCAAAAACAACGGCTTCGACGGCACCGATGCGGTACTGGAGTTCAACAAGCCGGAGCAGGTGAAGCACATCGCGCTGCTTGCCGACCTGAACAAGAAGGGCGACTTCAGCTACTTCGGGCGTAAAGACGAATCCACCGAGAAGTTCTACAACGGCGACTGCGCCATTACCACCGCCTCGTCCGGCTCGCTGGCGGATATCCGTCACTACGCCAAATTCAACTATGGCGTGGGCATGATGCCGTATGACGCTGACGTGAAGGGCGCGCCGCAGAACGCCATCATCGGCGGGGCGAGCCTGTGGGTGATGCAGGGTAAAGACAAGGGCACCTATAAAGGCGTAGCCGAGTTCCTCGACTTCCTGGCCAAGCCTGAAAACGCCGCCGAGTGGCACCAGAAGACCGGCTACCTGCCGATCACCAAAGCCGCGTATGACCTGACCCGCGAGCAGGGCTTCTACAGCAAGAACCCAGGCGCGGACATCGCGACGCGCCAGATGCTGAACAAGCCGCCGTTGCCGTTCACTAAAGGCCTGCGCCTGGGCAACATGCCGCAGATCCGCACCATCGTGGATGAAGAGCTGGAAAGCGTGTGGACCGGGAAGAAAACGCCACAGCAGGCGCTGGACTCTGCGGTAGAGCGCGGAAATCAGCTGCTGCGCCGCTTTGAGCAGTCGACGAAATCGTAATTCAAACCTGCCCCTCACCCTAACCCTCTCCCCATAGGGGAGAGGGGATTGCACAGAGCCGTCTTTTCTCCCTCGCCCCTTTGGGGAGAGGGTCGGGGTGAGGGGTGAATACCTACAGAGCAAACCTATGTCATCATCCCGTCCGGTGTTCCGTTCCCGCTGGCTGCCGTACCTGTTGGTCGCGCCGCAGCTGGTTATCACCGTTATCTTCTTTATCTGGCCTGCGGGCGAAGCGCTGTGGTACTCGGTACAAAGCGTCGATCCGTTCGGGCTCTCCAGCCAGTTTGTTGGCCTGGACAACTTCACCGCGCTGTTCCATGACAGCTACTACCTGGACGCCTTCTGGACGACGATGAAGTTCAGCGCGCTGGTCACCGTCAGCGGTCTTGTCGCATCGCTGTTTTTCGCCGCGCTGGTGGATTACGTGGTGCGCGGCAGCCGCCTGTATCAGACCCTGATGCTGCTGCCTTATGCCGTGGCACCCGCCGTCGCCGCCGTACTGTGGATTTTCCTGTTTAACCCCGGCCGCGGGTTGATTACCCATTTCCTGGCAGAGTTCGGCTACGACTGGAACCACGCCCAGAACAGCGGTCAGGCGATGTTCCTGGTGGTGTTCGCCTCGGTGTGGAAGCAGATCAGCTATAACTTCCTGTTCTTCTTTGCCGCGCTGCAGTCCATCCCGCGCTCGCTGGTGGAAGCCGCGGCAATTGACGGAGCAGGGCCTATTCGTCGCTTCTTCAGGCTGTCGCTGCCGCTGATCGCCCCGGTGAGTTTCTTCCTGCTGGTGGTTAACCTCGTGTACGCCTTCTTCGACACCTTCCCGGTGATCGACGCGGCGACCGCGGGCGGCCCGGTGCAGGCGACAACGACGCTTATCTATAAGATCTACCGCGAAGGCTTCGCCGGGCTGGATCTCTCCGCTTCTGCCGCGCAGTCCGTCGTGCTGATGTTCCTCGTCATCATCCTCACGGTGGTGCAGTTCCGCTACGTCGAAAGTAAGGTGCGCTACCAATGATTGAGAACCGTCGCGGGCTGACGATTTTCAGCCATACCATGCTGATTTTAGGGATTATCGTCATCCTGTTTCCGCTGTACGTGGCCTTTGTCGCCGCCACGCTGGACACCAAAGCGGTGTTCGACACGCCGATGACGCTGATCCCAGGCACGCATCTTTTCGAGAATATGAAGACCATCTGGACCCAGGGCGTGGGCGCCAACAGCGCGCCGTTCTGGCTGATGATGCTCAACAGCTTCATCATGGCGTTCGGCATTACGGTGGGCAAAATCACGGTGTCGATGCTGTCGGCCTTCGCCATCGTCTGGTTCCGCTTTCCGCTGCGCAACCTGTTTTTCTGGATGATTTTTATTACCCTGATGCTGCCGGTAGAGGTGCGTATCTTCCCGACGGTGGAAGTGATCGCCAACCTGAAGATGCTCGACAGCTACGCGGGCTTGACCCTGCCGCTGATGGCCTCGGCGACCGCCACCTTCCTGTTCCGCCAGTTCTTTATGACCCTGCCGGACGAGCTGATTGAAGCGGCGCGCATCGACGGCGCGTCGCCGATGCGCTTCTTCCGCGATATCGTGCTGCCGCTGTCGAAAACTAACCTTGCGGCGCTGTTTGTGATCACCTTTATCTACGGCTGGAACCAGTACCTGTGGCCGCTGCTGATTATTCAGGACGTCAACCTCGGCACCGCCGTGGCGGGCATCAAAGGCATGATCGCCACCGGCGAAGGCACCACCCTCTGGAACCAGGTAATGGCGGCAATGCTGCTCACCCTTATCCCACCCGTAGTCATTGTTTTAGCCATGCAGCGTGCGTTTGTCCGCGGCCTGGTCGATAGCGAGAAATAAGATGGCAGGTTTAAAACTTCAGGCAGTAACCAAAAGCTGGGACGGCAAAACCCAGGTGATTCAGCCGCTGACGCTCGACGTGGCGGACGGGGAGTTTATCGTGATGGTCGGCCCGTCCGGCTGCGGCAAATCAACGCTGTTGCGCATGGTGGCGGGGCTGGAGCGCGTGACCTCCGGGGATATCTGGATTGACCGTCAGCGCGTCACCGAGATGGAGCCCAAAGACCGCGGCATCGCGATGGTCTTCCAGAACTACGCCCTCTATCCGCACATGAGCGTGGAAGAGAACATGGCCTGGGGGCTGAAAATCCGCGGCATGGGCAAAGGCCATATCGAGGAGCGCGTGAAAGAGGCCGCCCGCATTCTGGAACTCGACGGCCTGCTTAAGCGCCGCCCGCGAGAGCTCTCCGGCGGACAGCGCCAGCGCGTGGCGATGGGGCGCGCCATCGTGCGCGATCCGGCGGTATTCCTGTTCGACGAGCCGCTCTCTAACCTCGACGCCAAGCTGCGCGTGCAGATGCGTCTTGAGCTGCAGCAGCTGCACCGTCGTCTGAAAACCACCTCCCTGTACGTGACCCACGATCAGGTCGAAGCCATGACGCTCGCCCAGCGCGTGATGGTGATGAACAAAGGCATCGCCGAGCAGATTGGCACCCCGGTGGAGGTGTACGAGAAACCGGCCACCCGCTTTGTGGCGAGCTTTATCGGTAGCCCGGCAATGAACCTGCTGGAAGGGCGTATCAGCAGCGCGGGCTCGCACTTTGAGCTGGAAAGCGGGATGGCATTGCCGATCAACTGGTACTATCGTGGCTACGCCGGGCGTAAGATGACGCTCGGTATCCGCCCGGAACATATCGGTTTAACCTCTCAGGCGGAAGGCGGCGTGCCGCTGGTCATGGACACGCTGGAGATGTTGGGGGCAGATAACCTGGCGCACGGGCGCTGGGGCGAGCAAAAAATGGTGGTGCGTCTGGCACATCAGGAGCGCCCTAAAGCCGGCAGCACGCTGTGGCTCCACCTGCCGGAAAATCACCTGCACTTATTTGACGGTGAAACAGGACAACGAGTATGAGCAACTGGCCTTATCCCCACGTCGTCGCCCACCGGGGCGGCGGTAAGCTGGCGCCGGAAAACACGCTGGCGGCGATTGACGTTGGCGCGCGCTACGGTCACACGATGATCGAGTTCGACGCCAAGCTGTCGAAAGACGGCGAGATTTTCCTGCTGCATGACGATAACCTCGAGCGCACCAGCAACGGCTGGGGCATCGCGGGCGAACTGCCGTGGCGCGACCTGCTGAAGGTAGACGCCGGAAGCTGGTACAGCGGTGAATTCAAAGGCGAACCGCTGCCGCTGCTGGCGGAAGTGGCGGATCGCTGTCGCCAGCACGGCATGATGGCCAATATCGAAATCAAACCGACCACCGGCACCGGGCCGCTGACGGGCAAAGTGATTGCTCTGGCCGCGCGCGAGCTGTGGGAAGGGATGACCGCGCCGCTGCTGTCATCATTTGAAATTGACGCACTGGAAGCGGCACAGGCGGCCGTACCGGAGCTGCCTCGCGGGCTGCTGCTCGACGAGTGGCGCGAGGACTGGCGCGAGCTGACGACGCGCTTAGCCTGTGTCTCTATCCATCTTAATCACAGGCTGCTGGATGAGACGCGGGTGAAGATGCTGAAAGACGCGGGTCTGCATATTCTGGTCTACACGGTTAACAAACCCCAGCGTGCAGCCGAACTGCTGCGCTGGGGCGTGGACAGCATCTGTACCGATGCAATCGACCTGATAGGCCCGGACTTTAGTTCTGCGGATTAAGCATACTGCCATTCGACTGCGGCGGCAGCATATGCTGCTGTCCGCTGCCTGACGACGTCATTCCCCCTAACATCCCGCCGTTTTTATTCGGCAGCGGCTGCTCGCGCACCTGCCCCTGCTGCACGCGCTGGGTGTTGGCGTTCATCTGATTTTGCAGGCTTTGCTGCTGCATCTGGGTCTGCGTTCTCAGTTGCTGATTAAGCATCCCTTTCTGCTGCTGTTGCTGGCTCATCATCTCGGTCTGCATACGCTGCTGGCTCGGGATGACATAGCCCTGCTGGTTCGGGTTGTTCATGGTGTTGAGTGGCTGTGCGAGCGCGGCAAACGGGATCAGCGCCGTAAGAATCATCAAGCGTTTCATTGTCATTTCCTCCTCTTGAGGTCTCTCTTAAGTTTACCCTGATTTCACCATGACGATGATTTTTTAGGAGTTGTGAACCAGGCTTAAGCGGGGAATATGGATCCCTTCACCTGGAGAACAACAATCATGAAACCAACGTTTTTGCGCTGGGTCGCCATCGCCGCGCTGATGGCAGGCGGTACATTTAGCGTGGCGGCCAACCCGCCCGCGGCGCCTCCGGTCTCTTACGGCGTGGAGGAAGATGTTTTTCATCCCGTGCGGGCAACCCATGGCATGGTAGCGTCCGTGGATGCGCTGGCAACAAAAGTGGGCGTCGATATTCTCAGGCAGGGCGGTAACGCGGTGGATGCCGCGGTCGCCGTCGGCTATGCGCTGGCGGTAACGCATCCGCAGGCGGGGAACCTGGGTGGCGGCGGCTTTATGATGCTGCGCACCAAAGACGGCAAAACGACGGCCATCGACTTCCGCGAGATGGCGCCTGCTCAGGCGTCTCGCGATATGTTCCTCGACGATCAGGGCAACCCTGACAGCAAAAAATCCCTGACCTCGCATCTCGCGACCGGCACGCCGGGCACCGTCGCGGGCTTCTCGCTGGCGCTGGAAAAATACGGCACCCTGCCGCTGAACAAGGTAGTGCAGCCTGCCATCAAGCTGGCGCGGGACGGCTTTGTGGTAAACGATGCGCTGGCGGACGATCTCAAAACCTACGGCAGCGAAGTCATTCCGAATCATGAAAACAGCAAAGCGATCTTCTGGAAAGACGGCGAGCCGCTGAAGAAGGGCGATAAGCTGGTGCAGAAGAACCTCGCTAAAAGCCTGGAGCTGATTGCAGAGCACGGTCCGGACGCCTTCTACAAAGGGGCGATTGCCGACCAGATTGCACAAGAGATGCAGAAGAACGGCGGGCTCATCACCAAAGCGGATCTGGCGGACTACAAGGCGGTGGAGCGCGAGCCGATTAGCGGCACCTACCGCGGTTACGAGGTCTTCTCCATGCCGCCGCCGTCTTCCGGTGGGATCCACATCGTGCAGATCCTCAATATTCTCGAAAACTTCGATATGCACAAGTTCGGCTTCGGCAGTGCGGATGCCATGCAGGTGATGGCGGAAGCGGAAAAACGCGCCTACGCCGACCGCTCGGAATATCTCGGCGATCCGGACTTCGTGAAGGTGCCGTGGCAGGCGCTGACCAACAAAGCCTATGCCAAATCCATTGCCGATCAGATCGATATCAACAAGGCTAAGCCGTCGAGCGAGATCCGCCCCGGCAAGCTGGCGCCGTATGAAAGCAACCAGACCACTCACTTCTCGGTGGTGGATAAAGACGGTAACGCGGTGGCGGTGACCTATACGCTCAACACCACCTTCGGCACCGGGATTGTGGCGGGCAACAGCGGCATTCTGCTGAACAACGAGATGGATGACTTCTCTGCCAAACCGGGCGTGCCGAACGTCTACGGGCTGGTTGGCGGCGATGCGAATGCGGTAGGGCCGAAGAAACGTCCGCTGTCGTCCATGTCGCCCACCATCGTGGTGAAAGACGGGAAAACCTGGCTGGTGACCGGCAGCCCTGGCGGCAGCCGGATTATCACCACCGTGCTGCAAATGGTGGTGAACAGCATCGACTTTGGGATGAACGTCGCCGAAGCGACCAACGCCCCGCGTTTCCACCATCAGTGGCTGCCGGACGAGCTGCGCGTGGAGAAGGGTTTTAGCCCGGATACCATCAAGCTGCTGGAGCAGCGCGGTCAAAAGGTGGCGGTGAAAGAGGCGATGGGCAGTACGCAGAGCATTATGGTGGGACCGGACGGGGCGCTGTTTGGCGCATCGGACCCGCGTTCAGTGGATGATTTGTCGGCGGGGTATTGATTATTCCCCTCACCCTAACCCTCTCCCCATAGGGGAGAGGGGATCGCACGGTGCGGTCTTTTCTCCCTCGCCCTATGGGGAGAGGAGAAAGTGTCACTTCATTCTCGCCATATAATACGCATCCACATACTCGCCGTTGCGCAGGGCAAATTTCTTGCCGGTGCCTTCGATTTCGAAACCAAACTTCCGGTACAGCGCCAGAGCGGCAGGATTATCGGCAAACACCGTTAATTCAATCCGTTCAATACGCATCCAGTTATCGCAAAGGTTTATCATCTCGCGCATTAACGCACTGCCCACGCCGCGCCCCTGTGCATGCGCCGCAACGCTGATACCGAATGTGGCCACATGGCTGCGTCGCGGGCTGGCTTCCACCTGAAGCATCAGATCGCCAACAAGTTGTTCATCAATGCAGGCGACAAGGCGTTTTTGGCCGGGTTTTGCGATAAGACGTTCTTGCCAGTGCTCAAGGGAAGGATGAGGTAGCTGTAGCGTGTCGTGATACACCCCCGGATGCATATAGTTCTGGCGTAAGGCTTCAGCATCTTTCGGTTCCGCGTGGCGTATCACTATCTCACTCATTCCTTGTTCCTCAGTCAGTTAAACGTCCCTTCCAACATCAATGACTTTAAAATTTGAGTCAACCGCTAATTTTTGCAAAAAGTATTGGACAAGTGCGAATGAGAATGATTATTATTGCTTTGCGTTCAGGAAGACCTCTACGGGAACCTGAAAGCACGACATTGCTCACATTGCTTCCAGTATTACTTTAGCCAGCTTTTAGCTGGCTTTTTTTTTGTTATGGTTAGACTCAGTAACCTTCCAAAAGGACTGAGCTATGACACTACATTGCGCATTTATTGGATTTGGTAAAAGTACGACTCGCTATCACCTGCCGTATGTTCTCACCCGTAAAGACAGCTGGCATGTGGCCCATATCTACCGCCGCCGCGCGAAGCCGGAAGAGCAATCCCCGCAGTATTCCCACATCCACTTCACCAGCGATCTCGATGAGGTACTGGGCGACCCGCAGGTTAAACTTGTTATCGTCTGCACCCATGCGGACAGCCATTTTGAGTATGCGAAACGCGCGCTCGAAGCGGGTAAAAACGTGCTGGTGGAAAAGCCGTTCACCCCGACTATCGCCGAAGCGAAAGAGCTGTTCGCGCTGGCGAAAAGCAAAGGTCTGACCGTTACGCCGTATCAGAACCGTCGCTTTGACAGCTGCTTCCTGACGGCGAAAAAAGCGATTGAAAGCGGCAAGCTCGGCAACATCGTGGAAATAGAAAGCCACTTCGATTACTACCGTCCGGTAGCGGAAACGCAACCCGGCCTGCCGCAGGACGGCTCGTTCTATGGTCTGGGCGTGCACACCATGGACCAGATCATCTCCCTGTTTGGCCGACCGGACCACGTGGCGTATGACATCCGCAGCCTGCGTAATAAAGCCAACCCGGACGATACTTTTGAAGCGCAGCTGTTCTACGGCGACCTGAAAGCCATCGTCAAAACCAGCCATCTGGTGAAGATCGACTACCCGAAATTTATCGTTCAAGGCACCCGAGGCTCGTTCATTAAGTACGGTATTGACCAGCAGGAGACCAGCCTGAAGGCTAACATCATGCCGGGTGAACCGGGTTTTGCGGCGGATGATTCCGTGGGCGTCCTGGAGTACGTGAACGATGAGGGCGTAACGGTCAGGGAGGAGCTGAAACCGGAAACTGGCGACTATGGCCGCGTCTACGATGCGCTCTATGAAACCCTTACATCCGGCGCGCCGAATTACGTCAAGGAATCTGACGTTCTGACCAACCTCGAAATCCTTGAACGGGCCTTCGAACAGGCTTCTCCTGCCACGGTAACCCTCGCAAAATAAGCAAAAACGGCTCCTCTGCACTTGTTCACAATTTTTGAACAGAGGAGTCAATTTTCACCCTCTATGATCCCAGGCCGTTTGCGTCCACACTTACTCCATCGAAACGAACTGAGGGTGAAAACAATGATCTACTTACGCAAAGCAAACGAACGTGGTCACGCGAATCATGGCTGGCTGGACTCATGGCATTCATTCTCGTTTGCCGACTACTACGACCCGAACTTCATGGGCTTCTCCGCACTGCGCGTGATTAACGATGACGTGATTGATGCGGGCCAGGGCTTCGGTACCCACCCGCACAAAGACATGGAAATCCTGACCTATGTGCTGGAAGGCGCGGTTGAGCACCAGGACAGCATGGGCAACAAAGAGCAGGTTCCGGCGGGCGAGTTCCAGATTATGAGCGCGGGTACCGGGGTGCGTCACTCTGAGTACAACCCAAGCAAAACGGAAAAACTGCACCTGTATCAAATCTGGATCATTCCAGAAGAGACCGGCATCACGCCGCGCTACGAGCAGCGCCGCTTCGACGCGAAACAGGGTAAACAGCTGGTGCTCTCCCCGGATGCGCGTGAAGGCTCCCTGAAAGTGCATCAGGATATGGAGCTGTACCGCTGGGCGCTGGCGAAAGATGAACAGTCCGTGCATCAGATTGCCGCTAACCGCCGCGTCTGGATCCAGGTGGTGAAAGGTGAAGTGTCCATCAACGGCACTAAAGCAACCACCGCCGATGGTCTGGCCATCTGGGATGAGCAGGCGCTCTCCGTGCATGCCGACAGCGAAAGCGAAATTCTGCTGTTTGACCTGCCGCCGGTGTAATAAAACATAAATAAATACCCATCCTTCCCTTTGACAGGGGAAGGATGGGCTTTGTCCGTGATAAACTGAGCAAATCTCTCACTTCAAGATTTCTCAGGACGATGAAAAAGAAACGCCCCGTACTTCAGGATGTCGCCGATCGCGTCGGTGTGACCAAAATGACGGTCAGCCGTTTTTTACGTAACCCGGAACAGGTTTCCGTGGCGTTACGTGGCAAGATTGCCGCTGCCCTTGATGAACTGGGTTATATCCCCAACCGCGCACCCGATATTCTCTCCAATGCGACCAGTCGTGCGGTGGGTGTCCTGCTTCCATCCCTGACCAACCAGGTTTTCGCCGAAGTATTGCGGGGAATCGAAAGCGTCACCGATGCTTTTGGCTACCAGACCATGCTCGCCCACTATGGGTACAAGCCGGAACTGGAAGAGGAACGTCTTGAGTCGATGCTTTCCTGGAACATTGACGGCCTGATTTTAACCGAACGTACCCACACTGCCCGCACGCTCAAAATGATCGAAGTGGCGGGTATCCCTGTGGTGGAGCTGATGGACAGCCAGTCGCCGTGTCTCGATATTGCCGTTGGGTTCGATAACTTTGAAGCGGCGCGCCAGATGACGGCGGCCATTATCGCCCGCGGGCATCGTCATATCGCCTATCTGGGTGCGCGTCTTGATGAACGTACTATCATCAAACAGAAGGGATACGAGCAGGCGATGCTCGACGCAAACTTAACCCCGTACAGCGTGATGGTGGAGCAGTCCTCCTCCTATACGTCGGGTATTGAGCTGATGCGTCAGGCGCGGCGCGAGTATCCGCAACTGGACGGTATTTTCTGTACCAACGATGACCTGGCGGTTGGCGCGGCGTTTGAGTGTCAGCGTCTGGGGCTAAAGATCCCTGATGATATGGCGATCGCCGGTTTCCACGGCCACGACATTGGCCAGGTGATGGAGCCGCGTCTGGCGAGCGTCCTGACCCCGCGTGAACGTATGGGCCGTATTGGCGCAGAACGCCTGCTGGCGCGCATTCGTGGTGAGGCAGTTACCCCGAAAATGTTAGATTTAGGTTTCACCTTGTCACCGGGTGGATCTATTTGAACTGACAAATTTGAAGTAGCTCACACTTATTCACTTCGCGCACGTTTGGATATTGCTTCTCTTTTGCCCCGGCAGGACAATGTTACCGATAACTGTTACCCGTAACAATTGACTGAGGGACACCCTTTGAGCACGACTAATCACGATCACCACGTCTACGTCCTGATGGGCGTTTCCGGTAGCGGGAAATCAGCCGTAGCCAGCGAAGTGGCGCATCAACTCCAGGCTGCGTTCCTTGATGGCGACTTCCTCCATCCGCGCAGCAACATCATGAAAATGGCCTCCGGCGAGCCGCTGAACGACGACGACCGCAAACCGTGGTTGCAGGCGCTGAATGACGCCGCGTTCGCTATGCAGCGTACCAATAAAGTCTCCCTGATCGTCTGCTCTGCGCTGAAAAAAACCTACCGCGACCTGCTGCGCGACGGTAACCCGAACCTCTCTTTCATCTACCTGAAAGGGGATTTCGAGGTGATTGAAAGCCGTCTGAAGGCGCGTAAAGGTCACTTCTTCAAAACCCAGATGCTGGTGACGCAGTTCGAAGCGCTGCAGGAGCCGGGTGAAGACGAGAAAGACGTCTTAGTGGTTGATATCGATCAGCCACTGGAGGGTGTTGTTGCCAGCACCATCGAGGTCATTAATAAAAGGCAGTAAGTTTTGAGTACATTGACGCTAGTTTTGACAGCAGTGGGTTCCGTGTTGCTGCTGCTGTTTTTAGTGATGAAGGCGCGTATGCACGCTTTTGTTGCTTTGATGGTGGTTTCTATAGGTGCAGGTCTCTTTTCCGGTATGCCGCTCGACAAGATCGCCGCGACGATGGAAAAAGGGATGGGCGGTACGCTGGGCTTCCTGGCGATTGTGGTGGCCCTTGGCGCGATGTTTGGCAAGATTTTGCACGAGACGGGCGTGGTCGACCAGATTGCCGTCAAAATGCTGAAATCCTTCGGCCACAGCCGCGCGCACTACGCGATTGGCCTGGCGGGCCTGATTTGCGCGCTGCCGCTGTTCTTTGAAGTGGCCGTTGTGCTGCTGATAAGCGTCGCGTTCTCCATGGCGCGCCATACCGGCACAAACCTTGTGAAGCTGGTTATTCCACTGTTTGCGGGCGTGGCGGCGGCCGCGGCGTTTCTGCTGCCTGGGCCTGCGCCGATGCTGCTGGCGTCCCAGATGCACGCTGACTTTGGCTGGATGATCCTGATTGGCCTGTGCGCGGCAATCCCGGGGATGATTATTGCCGGTCCGCTGTGGGGCAACTTCATCAGCCGTTACGTTGAGCTGCATATCCCGGATGACATTACCGAGCCGCACCTGGGCGAGGGCAAAATGCCGTCCTTCGGCTTCAGCCTGTCGCTGATCCTGCTCCCGCTAGTTCTCGTGGGTCTGAAAACCATCGCCGCGCGCTTTGTGCCGGTGGGTTCCAGCGCCTATGAATGGTTTGAGTTCATCGGGCACCCGTTCACGGCGATCCTGGTGGCCTGTCTGGTGGCGATTTACGGCCTGGCGATGCGTCAGGGGATGCCAAAAGACCGGGTGATGGAGATCTGCGGTGCCGCGCTGCAGCCTGCGGGGATTATCCTGCTGGTGATCGGTGCCGGCGGCGTGTTCAAGCAGGTACTGGTGGATTCCGGCGTGGGCCCGGCTCTGGGCGAAGCGCTGACCGGGATGGGCCTGCCGATTGCGGTAACCTGTTTCGTATTGGCTGCGGCGGTACGTATCATCCAGGGTTCCGCAACCGTGGCGTGTTTAACCGCCGTGGGTCTGGTGATGCCGGTGATTGAACAGCTGAACTATTCCGGTGCGCAGATGGCCGCGCTGTCTATCTGTATTGCGGGCGGTTCGATTGTGGTCTCTCACGTTAACGACGCGGGCTTCTGGCTGTTCGGTAAATTTACCGGTGCCACCGAAGCGCAAACCCTGAAAACCTGGACGCTGATGGAGACCATCCTCGGTACGACGGGTGCGATTGTCGGGATGATTGCCTTTACGCTGCTCAGCTGAGGGCAGTGATTTAACAAGTCTAAAAATAAGGCCCGGTAGCGTCAGCGCTTACCGGGCCTTTTTATTATCCAGGGCGTCAGGCCGGGCCATAACCCGGCATTGCGTTACTCGCCCTGCGTGGCGCTCTCAATCGTCAAACGCACGTCCGAGGTAATCAGCTCTGCCAGCATCTGGTATACCTTCAGCGTCTCTTCCGGCTCGGCATCACCCGTATCGCTGATGAAGCCTTCATCGCGCAGCGTCAGGACCAGGGAACTGAAGACCGCTTTGTCGAAGAATTCAGGAGCGTTAATGCCGTGCAGAACGGACAGGCGCTGGGCCAGCGTCCGGCTCTCTTTCTCCAGCGTACCGCGGTTGATAGACGGGTTCGCACTCAGCAGCCAGAACGTAATGGCGTAGCGCTGCAGCGTTTCGCGCGCACCGGCCGCCAGCAGCTGCAGGGTGCGGGAGCGTGACGGGTTGATGTGCAGCTCGTCGTTCGTGACGGTGATCAGCCCCTGACGACGCAGCTCTTCCGTCAGTTTATCCAGCTCGCCCGCCAGCTCATCCTTGCTCCAGCGCAGGAACAGCTCCGCTTTCAGCATCGGATAGAGCGTCTCAACGTGACGCAAGAGTTCCTGACGCGAAATACGGCGATGCTGGGTGATGATAGCCGCCATGAGCGACGGCAGCATCAGCATATGGGTGATGTTGTTGCGGTAGTAGGTCATCAGCACTGCCTGCTCGCGCGGCAGAATGATGATGTCGCCGATCGTGTCCTTTTCGACTTCAAACTTGTTCATCTGCAGCGCGTGATCGATAAGCTCACTAGCGGTCGCAGAAGGCACGGTTGAATCAACGGAATACGGCACGTTGCGCATCATGTCCAGGTAGCAATCCAGCTGCTCCGTGAGCTGTTCACGGGTCAGCGAGCGCTGACGCGAAGCCAGAAGTGCCGTACAGCACAGGTTCATGGCGTTAGCCGCACCGGCGTTGTTAATGCGCACCATCAGCTCGGACGCGATGCCGTTGACCGTTGGCGTCAGCCAGGCCGGACGAATCGCTTCGATAGGATCGATGGATTCGCGCCACTCGGGAACGTGATGGTTCAGGTACGTCATCAACGGCATTGGTTCGCCAAAGTTCACGTAGCCCTGACCGAGATTGCGTAGCTTGCTCAGGCCGCGCAGCATCTGCGGCAGGCTCTCTTTCTCTTTGGTCGCACCGCGCAGCTCTTTGGCGTACGTGCCCACTTCCATCACGTGCTCGTAGCCAATGTAGATTGGCACCAGCGTGATGGGACGGGTTCCTCCGCGCAGCATCGCCTGAATGGTCATCGACAGCGTGCCGGTCTTAGGATCGAGAAGACGTCCGGTACGGGAACGACCGCCCTCCACGAAGTACTCCACGGAATAGCCGCGGCTGAACAGCTCGCCCAGATACTCGCGGAACACGGTGGAGTAGAGCTTGTTGCCCTTGAAGGTACGACGGATAAAGAACGCGCCCAGGCGGCGGAAAATTGGACCCGCTGGCCAGAAGTTCAGGTTGATACCGGCAGCAATGTGCGGTGGTACCAGCCCCTGATGATAGAGCACGTAGGAAAGAAGCAGGTAGTCCATGTGGCTGCGGTGGCAGGGAACATAGACAATCTCATGGCCATCATGCGCCAGCTGACGTACACGCTCGGCGTTATGAACGTTGATGCCCTGGTAGAGACGGTTCCAGGTAAAGCCGAGAATACGATCGGACAGGCGAATCATCTCATAAGAGAAGTTCGCTGCAATCTCTTCCATCAGCGCAATGGCGTTCTGCTGGGCTTTCTCATGCGAAATTTTCTTGCTGCGCGCTTCGTCTTCAACGGCGCGGGCAATCGCTTTGGAGGCCAACAGCTTGTTGAACAGATCCTGACGCGCCGGGAGACGCGGCCCAACGGCAGCCAGGCGCTGACGGGCGAAGTGCATACGCGCCACGCGCGCCAGTTTTTGCGCGATGATCTTGTCGGTGCCGTGTTCGTCCGCCATGCGACGCAGCGAAACGGAAGGGGAGAAACGCACAAAGCTGTCGCGTCCCAGCCAGGAGACCGCGAAGAACTTCTGGATGCCGTTAAGCATGCGCAGCGGCGGGTTCTCTTCACCTTTTTCACGGCCCGGACGACGACCAAACATCACCGATACCGGCACCATCTGCACATCCAGATCGGGGTTGCTGCGGTGCAGGTCGAGATAGTCATGGAACAGCTTGATGGACTCTTCTTTTGGCGTGTAGTAGGTAAACACGCGCGGTCCACCGTGAATGAACACGTAGCGCGGCAGCAGCGTACCGTCAACTTCAAGCGGTTCAAGCGGGTCAGGTAAGTCATGCGCCAGACACTGGGCGCGAAGCGTCAGTAAGTCTGCCTTCGAGTTATAAGGCAAAACGTACATAATAGGACGTGACGTATCGAGCCCCAATTCCAGCGCGGGTTCTGCTGGGATAGACTTGCTTTTTACCAGGATGCTTAATGGTAAATTAAGTAATTTGTAGTAAATTCGTGGCCAGCCGGACATAAACGATGTAAAGCCTCTGGTTAATAATGCAATTGCGGCGCAAGGATAACAGAAAGCGCGCAAAATTTCTGTTGTTACCCGTCATACTTCAGGCTGTAGCGAAACGCGCTACAGTTCCTGTTACTGACGCTTTTTTTCATAAAAGGTTCTTTTAATGGCCAATAATACCACTGGGTTAACGCGTATCATCAAAGCCGCCGGCTATTCATGGAAAGGTTTCCGTGCCGCGTGGATCAACGAAGCCGCCTTTCGCCAGGAGGGCGTCGCCGCTATCATCGCGGTGATCGTCGCCTGTTTCCTTGATGTTGATGCGATTACCCGCGTACTTCTTATCGGTTCCGTGCTTCTGGTGATGATAGTGGAAATTCTTAATAGCGCTATTGAGGCCGTGGTTGATCGCATTGGTTCA
Organism: Enterobacter sp. C6; assembly: GCF_008122455.1. Lineage (NCBI taxonomy): Bacteria > Pseudomonadati > Pseudomonadota > Gammaproteobacteria > Enterobacterales > Enterobacteriaceae > Enterobacter > Enterobacter sp. C6. The sequence continues at coordinate 28,735 of NZ_QPFW01000247.1, read as the reverse complement.
GATTTCCATGAACTTTCTGGCCGCGCAAAAGACATGGGCTCTGCTGCCGTGTTGCTGGCGATTATCACTGCCGTTATCACCTGGGTCACGCTGCTTTGGTCACATTTCCGATGAGCCTCGAGGAATAATTAAGTCCCTGGTTTTTTGTGCAGTTTTTGGTTCCAAAATCGCCTTTGACTGTATATACTCACAGCATAACTGTATATACACCCAGGGGGCGGAATGAAAGCGTTAACGACCAGGCAGCAAGAGGTGTTTGATCTCATCCGGGATCATATCGGCCAGACGGGTATGCCACCCACGCGTGCGGAAATCGCGCAGCGTCTGGGCTTCCGTTCTCCGAATGCTGCCGAAGAACACCTGAAAGCGCTGGCGCGTAAGGGCGTGATTGAGATTGTTTCGGGCGCGTCACGTGGTATCCGCCTGCTGGTGGAAGAAGAGACGGGCATTCCGCTGGTGGGACGGGTTGCCGCCGGTGAGCCTTTACTGGCACAGCAGCATATTGAAGGCCACTACCAGGTCGATCCAGCCATGTTCAAACCGAGCGCTGATTTCCTGCTGCGCGTCAGCGGCATGTCGATGAAAGACATCGGCATTCTTGACGGCGATCTGCTTGCGGTGCACAAAACGCAGGATGTTCGTAACGGCCAGGTGGTGGTCGCGCGCATTGACGACGAAGTGACCGTCAAGCGTCTGAAAAAACAGGGGAACACCGTTCAGCTACTGCCTGAAAACAACGAGTTCTCCCCGATTGTGGTCGATCTGCGCGAACACAACTTCTCTATCGAAGGACTGGCGGTTGGGGTCATTCGCAACGGCGAATGGCTGTAACCTCTTCCTGACAGGCTATGGCGCCGCTGTAGCCTGCTTCATTCTCGACTCCCGGTATTTTTCATGTCACTGCTGACGGCATCCGATAAGGCATTGTGGCGTCTTGCTCTGCCGATGATCTTCTCCAATATTACCGTTCCCCTGCTGGGTCTGGTCGATACTGCCGTGATTGGCCATCTTGATTCGCCTGTTTATCTTGGCGGCGTGGCGATTGGCGCGACGGCAACCAGCTTCCTGTTTATGCTGCTGCTCTTTTTGCGTATGAGCACCACCGGGCTCACAGCACAGGCTTATGGTGCAAAAGATCCGCTGCGTCTGGCGCGCGCGCTGGTCCAGCCGCTGATCCTCGCGCTTGGCGCGGGGGCGTTAATCGTTTTATTGCGTGCGCCCCTGATCGACCTTGCGCTCCATGTTGTTGGCGGCAGCGAGGCGGTATTAGAGCAGGCGCGACGTTTCCTTGAAATCCGCTGGCTCAGCGCGCCCGCGTCGCTGGCTAACCTGGTTCTGCTGGGGTGGCTACTGGGCGTTCAGTATGCCCGTGCGCCAGTGATTTTGCTGGTGGTGGGTAATCTGCTCAATATCGTTTTGGATGTCTGGCTGGTCATGGGGCTGCATATGAACGTGCAGGGCGCGGCGCTGGCGACGGCGATTGCCGAGTACGGAACCTTTATTATTGGCCTGTGGATGGTCTGGCGCGTGCTGGCGATGCGCGGCATCTCCCTGGCGCTGCTCAAAACCGCATGGCGCGGCAATATCCGTAAGCTGCTGGCACTTAACCGAGACATCATGCTGCGCTCGCTGCTGCTTCAGCTCTGCTTCGGAGCGCTGACGGTCTTCGGGGCTCGACTGGGGCCAGAAATCGTTGCGGTCAACGCGGTATTGATGACGCTACTGACCTTTACCGCCTACGCGCTGGACGGTTTTGCCTATGCGGTAGAAGCGCATTCCGGGCAGGCGTACGGTGCGCGCGAAAGCGGGCAGCTTCGGGACGTCTGGCGGGCAGCCTGCCGCCAGTCGGGACTGGTGGCGCTGGCGTTCGGTATGGTTTACGCCTGCTTTGGTGAGCAGATCGTTGCATTGCTGACGTCTATCCCTGCGCTGCGCGAGCTGGCGAGTCACTATCTCATCTGGCAAGTCGTCTTACCGGTGGTCGGCGTCTGGTGTTATCTGCTGGACGGCATGTTTATTGGTGCGACGCGCGGAGCGGAAATGCGTAACAGTATGGCGGTTGCAGCGACCGGGTTTGGTCTGACGCTGCTGACGCTCCCCTGGCTGGGTAATCACGGTTTGTGGCTGGCCCTGGCCGTTTTCCTCTCGCTGCGAGGGTTGTCGCTGGCGTTTATCTGGCACCGCCACTGGCAAAACAATACCTGGTTCTCTTCACGTCACGATATATCGTGACGGTTAAAGATTCCGAATATGAAACCAACTGCCGAATCCTTAACTACAATAATTATCACGTCCAGCAGAAAAGAACGTAACGGACGTTACGACCCGACGCTTAACTTAAGAGGACACGATGATGAATAAAGACGAAATCGGCGGCAACTGGAAGCAGTTCAAAGGTAAAGCGAAAGAAAAGTGGGGTAAGCTGACGGATGACGATATGACCGTCATTGAAGGTAAACGCGATCAGCTTGTCGGTAAAATTCAGGAACGTTACGGCTACGCGAAAGATCAGGCGGAAAACGAAGTCAAAGACTGGGAAACCCGTAACGACTACCGCTGGTAACGTTGAATAACCCACAGGGCGGCTCTAAGCCGCCTTTTCTTTTGCCGTTAACGCGGCTTTTTCTTCACAAGAATTGAGTGGTCGTGCTGGCACGCGTCCTGATGACGACAGGCTTCCACCTCCACGCACGCGGAACAGAGCCCGTGCGCCTCAATCACGTTATGACGCAGGGCAAACCCCATTTTCGCTGCCAGCGTATGCATAATGTCTTCCACGCCTTCCGCAGCCTCTTCTTTCACCACGCCGCAGCGGTCACAGATAAACATCGCCGATGTGTGGGTGGGCTGATCGAACAGATGGCACAGCACATAGCTGTTGGTGGATTCCACCTTGTGCACGAACCCTTGTTCAAGCAGGAAATCCAGGGCGCGATAAACCGTTGGCGGCTTTGCCTGCGGCTCGCTTTCGCGGAGAAGATCGAGCAGATCGTAGGCGCTGATGGCACCCTGCTGCAGGCTCATCAGACGTAATACTTCAAGGCGCTGCGGAGTCAGGCGCACATTGCGTTGCGCGCACAGCTTTTCGGCCTGCGCTAACAGCTCTTTTGTGGACTTATCCATGTAGCACCCCGGATGTTATAGGACGGAAAACCCCCACTTTATCATGTTCTGGTAAAAACACCGAGATCCGCCAGTCTGTGCTATACCTGACCCATTACAAACCGGGAAATAAACAATGAAAAAACCTGACTGTATTCGGCACTGGCGCGACGTAGAAGGTGCGGATGATTCGACCTATCCAGATAGCGATGAGCTTTTTTCTATCGGCGCCCCGTTGGCTCGTAAGCTTGGGCTCAGGCGCATTGGTATCCATCATGAGCGTTTGCCGCCCGGGCGCAGAACGTCCTATCCGCATGCTGAAAGCAATGAAGAAGAGTTCATTTATGTGCTCGAAGGTTATCCAGAAGCGTGGATAAATGGCTATCTATGGAAACTTGAACCTGGCGACAGCGTGGGATTTCCTGCCGGAACCGGTATCTGCCACACATTTATCAACAACACGGAGGAAGAGGTGCGGTTGCTGGTCGTAGGCGAGGCCAACAAGAAGCACAATCGCATCTACTATCCACTCAACCCCGTGTATGCCGCTACCCGTGAGGATCGCTGGGTAGACCACCCACCCCAGTTTTTTGGACCGCATGATGGAAAACCTGGGAAAAAATAATTTCCTCATCTATAAATATTGAGGGCCGTCACAAAATATAACAGGCCGTAAGGGAGTTTTACTTAGGGACAGAAATAGCGGGTCTTTTACTACTTATTCACAGCAATAGTTCGTTCCTGTTTGGGTGATAACAGACAGGGGTTATTTCATAACAGACTATAACGGGCATACTGTGAAAAAAAATTTTAAATTTTCGGTGGTTAGCATTGCTGTCTCCTTGTTTATGGCAAATCAGGCGGGAGCAGCCAATACCTGGACAGAATCACGGAGTGACGCCATGGGCGGGACGGGCGTTGCCTCCGGGAGCTATGGCAGTGGGGCGTTAATTAACCCGGCGCTGCTGGCAAAGGCAAAACCAGACGATGATGTGACGGTCATCTTGCCAGCCGTTGGGGTGCAGGTGACGGATGAAGACAATCTTCAGGACGAGATTGATACCATCAACGACAAAATTAATCACTACAAGGATGTGGTTGATGACCTCACGCCAAGGGAGATTATCACTAATCCGTTAGGTTCCATTAATCAATTCCAGGGCGCGGCCAAAGATCTCGCCGATGAGCTGGACTATCTCAAAGGCAAAACCGCACGCGCGACGGCAGGAGCAGGGCTTGCGGTGAGTATCCCTAACGATGTGCTTTCCGTGGCCTTTATGGCGAAAGGCTATGCTCATGGCCGGGTTAGCTCGTCTATCGATCAGCAAGATATTGATTATCTGCGCGGTATTCAAAGAAGCAAAGTGGTGGCTGCCGGTGTTGCCCTGGACGCTGCGCTGAACGGCACGGATCAGATCACTAAAAACCTCAACTCAACAGCGTCTGGCCGGGCGGCGATTGTGTCTGACTACGGCGTTGCCGTTGCCCGTCAGTTTGACCTCGGCGGCGTCCCGGTTTCCGTAGGCGTGACGCCAAAACTGCAAAAAACCTGGGTCTATAACTACACCACCTCAATCTACGATTACGACAGTAACAAGTGGAACGACAGCCGCTACCGCACAGACGATACGGGCTTTAACGTCGATGCCGGTATTGCGGCTGATTTCGGCGAGAACTGGACGGTCGGCGTGAGTGGCCAAAACCTGATGTCGCGCGATATCGACACCAAAGATATCCGTATCCGCAACGGGCGGACGGGAGAAGTGGTGAGCTATAAAGATACCTACCAGATCCGTCCGCTGGTGACCGCCGGAGCCGCCTGGCACAACGATCTGGTGACGCTGACCGCCGATGGCGATCTGACGGAAACCAAAGGATTTAAGAGCGAAGATACGTCGCAGTATGTTGGCGTGGGTGCCGAGGTGACGCCGCTCAGCTGGCTGGCGGTGCGTGCGGGTTATCGCGCGGACGTGAAGGGTAACGACAGCAATGTCTTTACCGGCGGTGTCGGTTTCGCGCCGTTCAGTACCGTTCATGTCGACCTGATGGGCCTGTACGGTGAAGACGAAACCTGGGGCGCAGGGGCTCAACTGAGCATGACGTTCTAAAGTCCACCGGAGGCGCTGCGCCTCCGGCTTTTCTTTGTGCTATAGTAGCGCCCCTTTTCCACCAGATGCTTAAAACTTCGCCATGTCGTCAGAATCACAGACCGCTTTCCCTGCACACCGTTTCTCCATTGCGCCGATGCTCGACTGGACGGACAGACACTGCCGCTATTTCCTGCGCCAGCTCTCCCGCCATACGCTGCTGTACACCGAAATGGTGACTACGGGCGCAATCATCCACGGGAAGGGCGATTATCTGGCCTATAGCGAAGAAGAGCATCCGGTTGCCCTGCAGCTGGGCGGCAGCGATCCGGCCGCGCTGGCGCAGTGCGCGAAGCTGGCGGAAGCGCGCGGCTACGACGAGATCAACCTGAACGTTGGCTGCCCGTCCGACCGCGTGCAAAACGGCATGTTCGGTGCCTGCCTGATGGGGAATGCCCAGCTGGTGGCGGACTGTATCAAGGCGATGCGCGATGTGGTTTCCATTCCGGTGACGGTCAAAACCCGTATCGGCATTGACGACCAGGACAGCTACGAATTCCTGTGCGACTTCATCAATACGGTCTCCGGAAAGGGCGAGTGCGAGACGTTCATCATCCACGCGCGAAAAGCCTGGCTCTCCGGCCTGAGCCCCAAAGAGAACCGTGAGATCCCGCCGCTGGACTATCCGCGCGTTTATCAGCTGAAGCGTGACTTCCCGCACCTGACCATGTCCATTAACGGCGGCATCAAGTCGCTGGAAGAGGCCAAAGCGCACCTTGAACATATGGATGGGGTGATGGTTGGGCGCGAGGCGTATCAGAACCCGGGCATTCTGGCGACGGTCGATCGCGAAATCTTTGGCATCGAAGGCGCAGACACCGATCCGGTTGCCGTCGTGCGTGCGATGTATCCTTACATTGAGCGCGAGCTGAGCAACGGTACGTATCTCGGCCATATCACCCGCCATATGCTTGGGCTGTTCCAGGGCATTCCGGGCGCGCGTCAGTGGCGTCGCTACCTGAGCGAAAACGCACATAAAGCCGGCGCCGATATTGAGGTGCTGGAACATGCGCTGCGCCTGGTGGCAGACAAGCGATAACTTTCGCTAAAAGTTCGTCAAATTCACCACGCTCTGCGAATTCTCGCGGGGCGTTTTGCTTTAATAACAACAGGTTAATACTGGCATGATTCTTGTAATGTTTACTGCATTACTCGGGAACTCGTGGGAGAGCACCATGCTGGAACTACTTTTTGTGATTGGCTTTTTTGTCATGCTGTTAGCGACAGGCGTTTCGCTGCTCGGCATTCTGGCGGCTATCGTGGTGGCGACGGTGGTCATGTTTATTGGCGGACTGTTTGCCCTGACGATCAAATTGCTGCCGTGGCTACTGCTGGCCATCGCGGTCGTGTGGGTGATTCGGGCGATTAAAGCTCCAAAAGTGCCCAGTTATCAGCGCAATAACCGCTTCCGTTACTAAGGTATTGAGGGGTTCGTCACATACTTGTAACTTTTCCGGCAGTATGGCTTAGAACAGAATAGGATTTACTTATCGAATCTGTCACTATGACTGCCGATAACGAATTCATCGAGCTGTACCCTACATACAGCCGAACTAAAAAAAGAAAGGGCTTCCCACGGGAAGCCCAATTTCTTTTTGGGGCTTAGGGAATCAACAAACTCGACCCCTGCGTCGCCCGGCTCTCCAGCACCTCATGTGCGCGCTGCGCATCGGTTAGCGGGTATTTCTGCGCCTCTGCCACATCCACCTTAATGACGCCGCTGGCGATCAGCGAGAACAGCTCGTTGCTGGCTTCCTCAAGTTCTTCCCGGTTGGTGATGTATCCTTGCAGGGAAGGGCGAGTCACATACAGAGAACCTTTCTGGTTCAGGATGCCCAGGTTAACGCCGGTCACCGCGCCTGACGCATTCCCGAAGCTTACCATCAGACCACGGCGCTGCAGGCAGTCCAGCGAGGCTTCCCAGGTGTCTTTCCCTACCGAGTCATACACCACGCGCACTTTTTTGCCGCTGGTGATCTCCTTCAGCCGCTCAACAATACTCTCTTCACGGTAGTTAATCACCTGCCAGGCGCCCGCCTGCAGCGCGCGCTGCGCTTTTTGTGCATTCCCAACGGTGCCGATCAGCTTCGCGCCCAGTGCTTTTGCCCACTGACAGGCGATGAGCCCGACGCCACCCGCTGCGGCATGAAACAGGAACTGCTCGTCGGGTTTAATTTCATAGGTTTTGCGCAGCAGGTAGTAAACGGTTAAACCTTTCAGGAACGAGGCTGCTGCCTGCTCAAAGGAGATGGCGTTAGGCAGCAGGGCGGCTTTATCCGCCGGAACGTTGTGGACGGAGCTGTAAGCGCCCAGCGCAGACTGCGCGTACACCACGCGGTCGCCTTCTTTAATATGTTTGACCGCGCTGCCCACTTTGACGACGACACCGGCGGCCTCGGTGCCCAGGCCGCTCGGCATCGACGGAGGCGGGTAGAGCCCGCCGCGAATATAGGTGTCGATGTAGTTTATGCCGATGGCTTTGTTTTCAACCTGCACTTCGTTTTCGCCAGGCGCGGCTGGGGTGAACTCCACCGCTTTCAGTACGTCTGGCCCACCGTGTTTCTGGAATTCAATGCGCGTTGCCATGCTCCCTCCGTAAGAAAAATATGGTAATCTTTCGACCCACTCTTTATCTCGGTAACTCCATTCACTATGGCAGGAAACAAACCCTTCAACAAACAGACTGAACCTCGCGAGCGTGATTTCCAGGTCGCAGGGTTAAAAGTCCCGCCGCACTCGATTGAAGCGGAACAGTCGGTGTTGGGCGGTTTAATGCTGGATAACGAACGCTGGGACGACGTCGCCGAGCGCGTCGTGGCGGAAGATTTCTACACCCGTCCGCACCGCCACATCTTTACCGAAATGGCGCGTCTGCAGGAGTCGGGCAGCCCGATCGACCTGATTACGCTCGCGGAATCGCTGGAGCGTCTTGGGCAGCTCGACAGCTGCGGCGGATTTGCCTATCTGGCGGAACTGTCAAAAAACACGCCTAGTGCGGCGAACATCAGTGCTTATGCCGATATCGTGCGCGAACGTGCCGTCGTCCGCGAGATGATATCGGTGGCGAACGAGATCGCCGAAGCCGGTTTTGATCCGCAGGGTCGCACCAGCGAAGACCTGCTCGACCTTGCTGAGTCCCGCGTCTTTAAAATCGCCGAAAGCCGCGCCAATAAAGATGAAGGCCCAAAAAACATCGCCGATGTTCTCGATGCCACCGTTGCCCGTATCGAACAGCTGTTCCAGCAGCCGCACGATGGCGTCACCGGCGTGAACACCGGCTATGACGATTTGAACAAGAAAACCGCCGGCCTGCAGCCGTCGGATTTGATTATCGTCGCCGCGCGTCCGTCGATGGGTAAAACCACTTTTGCGATGAACCTCGTCGAAAATGCGGCGATGTTGCAGGATAAACCGGTACTGATCTTCAGTCTTGAGATGCCCTCCGAGCAAATCATGATGCGCTCACTGGCATCGCTGTCGCGCGTGGATCAGACCCGCATCCGTACCGGTCAGCTCGACGATGAGGACTGGGCGCGCATCTCCGGCACCATGGGCATTCTGCTGGAAAAACGTAACATCTATATCGATGACTCCTCCGGCCTGACGCCGACGGAAGTTCGCTCCCGCGCGCGCCGTATCGCCCGTGAACACGGCGGTATCGGCCTTATCATGATCGACTACCTTCAGCTGATGCGCGTCCCGTCGCTCTCCGACAACCGTACGCTGGAAATTGCCGAAATTTCCCGCTCTCTCAAGGCGTTAGCCAAAGAGCTGCATGTACCGGTCGTTGCGCTGTCGCAGCTGAACCGCTCCCTGGAACAACGTGCCGACAAGCGCCCGGTCAACTCCGACCTGCGTGAATCAGGCTCCATCGAGCAGGATGCCGACTTAATCATGTTCATCTACCGTGATGAGGTTTATCACGAGAACAGCGACCTGAAAGGGATCGCCGAAATTATTATTGGTAAACAACGTAACGGCCCGATCGGGACGGTGCGTCTGACCTTTAACGGACAGTGGTCGCGTTTCGACAACTATGCCGGTCCTCAATATGATGATGAGTAATTTCTAAGGAATTCAAATGCAAGCGGCAACTGTTGTCATTAACCGCCGCGCTCTGCGACACAACCTGCAACGTCTGCGTGAACTGGCACCCGCCAGCAAGCTCGTTGCAGTCGTGAAAGCGAACGCTTACGGACACGGTCTTCTTGAGACCGCGCGAACGCTCCCCGATGCCGACGCCTTTGGCGTCGCCCGTCTTGAAGAAGCCCTTCGCCTGCGCGCGGGGGGGATTACCCAACCGATTCTGCTCCTCGAAGGCTTTTTCGAAGCCACAGATTTGCCGACCATTGCTGACCAGCATCTGCATACGGCAGTGCACAACGAAGAACAGCTGGCCGCACTTGAAACCGCCGAGCTGAGCGAGCCGGTGACCGTGTGGATGAAGCTCGACACGGGCATGCACCGTCTGGGCGTGCGGCCGGAGAGCGCGGAAGCGTTCTATCAGCGTTTATGCCGGTGCAAAAACGTGCGCCAGCCGGTGAATATCGTCAGCCACTTCGCCCGTGCCGATGAGCCCGAGTGCGGTGCGACCGAGCGGCAGCTGGATATCTTTAATACCTTCTGCGAAGGCAAGCCGGGGATGCGCTCGATTGCGGCATCCGGCGGTATTCTGCTGTGGCCGCAGTCGCATTTCGACTGGGCGCGACCGGGCATCATTCTCTACGGCGTGTCGCCACTGGAGAACAAACCCTGGGGGCCGGACTTTGGCTTCCAGCCTGTCATGTCGCTGGTCTCTAACCTGATTGCTGTGCGTGACCATAAAGCGGGTGAGCCGGTGGGCTACGGCGGTACCTGGACCAGCGAGCGTGATACCCGTCTTGGCGTGGTGGCGATGGGCTATGGTGACGGCTATCCCCGCGCTGCGCCAACGGGTACGCCGGTTCTGGTCAACGGTCGTGAAGTGAAGATTGTCGGCCGCGTGGCGATGGATATGATTTGTGTTGATCTGGGGCCTGAAGCCCAGGATAAGCCTGGTGATGATGTTGTGATGTGGGGGGAAGGGCTGCCTGTTGAACGCATTGCTGAAATCACGAAAGTAAGTGCTTACGAACTTATCACGCGTCTGACCTCGCGGGTAGCGATGAAGTACATTGATTGAACCGCCAATGGAGTGAGGTTTTTATCCTCGCTCCAACTTTATTAACATCCTCTCGACCTTCTCCCACTTCCGGTTTATTGTTGAAATCCCTGCCTCATCGAATTCCGGAGAATCATCGCGTGTTTCAGAAAGTTGACGCCTATGCCGGCGACCCAATTCTCTCCTTAATGGAGCGTTTCAAAGAAGATCCTCGCAGCGACAAGGTGAACCTTAGCATCGGTTTGTATTACAACCACGAGGGTTTTATTCCTCAGCTGCAGGCCGTTGCCGAAGCCGAAGCGCGTCTGAACGCGGTTCCACACGGCGCGTCGCTCTATCTGCCGATGGAAGGGTTAAATACCTACCGCAGCACCATTGCGCCGCTGCTTTTTGGTGCCGATCACGCGGTGCTCGCGCAAAAACGCGTGGCGACCATCCAGACGCTGGGCGGCTCGGGTGCGCTGAAAGTGGGTGCAGACTTCCTGAAAAAATACTTCCCGGATTCAGGCGTGTGGGTCAGTGACCCGACGTGGGAAAACCACGTTGCGATCTTCGAGGGCGCAGGCTTCAAAGTGGCGACCTATCCGTGGTTTGACAGCGAAACTAACGGCGTGCGCGTTGAAGCGCTGCTGGAAAAACTGAACACCCTGCCGGAGCGCAGCATTGTGCTGCTGCATCCGTGCTGCCATAACCCGACCGGTGCGGATCTCACCAATGCCCAGTGGGATGCGGTGATCGAGGTACTGAAGGCTCGCAACCTGATCCCGTTCCTCGATATTGCCTACCAGGGCTTTGGCGCGGGTATGGAAGAAGACGCCTATGCCATCCGCGCCGCTGCCAGCGCCGGGCTGCCTGTTCTGGTGAGTAACTCCTTCTCTAAAATCTTCTCCCTGTACGGTGAACGCGTTGGCGGTCTGTCCGTGGTGTGTGAAGACGCCGAAGCGGCAGGTCGCGTGCTCGGCCAGCTTAAGGCGACAGTGCGCCGCATTTACTCCAGCCCGCCGAACTTTGGTGCGCAGGTGGTGGCGACGGTTCTCGGTGACGAAAAGCTAAAAGCGTCCTGGCTTGCGGAAGTGGAAGCGATGCGCCAGCGCATTCAGACGATGCGTCAGGAGCTGGTTAACGTCCTGAAAGAGTCCGTGCCGGGACATAACTTCGACTATCTGCTCAAGCAGCGCGGGATGTTCAGCTATACCGGACTGAGTGCGGCCCAGGTCGATCGTCTGCGCGAAGAGTTCGGCGTCTACCTGATTGCCAGCGGCCGTATGTGCGTGGCGGGCCTGAATGCCAGCAACGTTCATCGCGTGGCGCAGGCGTTTGCTGCTGTAATGTAAGTACTTACCAACTCACCCTCTCCCCGTGGGAGAGGGTCGGGGTGAGGGCATCAGGCCGCACAAAAACGTTGCCCGGCTTTTGTGATCGTCTTCTTTTTATTCCCCTTCATAAGCAAAAACTCCTTCCCTTCACCTCCCGCTGGGGTTATGGTCGGATAGTTTTTTGACCATCCGCTCAAATTAAAACGATAACAAACTGAATATTCAGGGGAAAATATGCGCAAGATCACACTGGCGCTCAGCGCCGCCTGCTTATTGTTCTCGCTTAATAACGCCGTCGTCGCGCGAGCTTCTGCCCCGACGCCGCTTTACACCGGCACCACCGCCGCCATTCTTGCCGAGCAGGCACCCATTCACTGGGTTTCCGTGGCCCAAATCGAAAACAGCCTGATGGGCCGTGCGCCAATGGCCGTGGGTTTTGACATTGACGATACCGTGCTGTTCTCAAGCCCCGGCTTCTGGCGCGGTAAGAAAACGTATTCACCCGACAGCGAAGCGTATCTGAAGAACCCGGAATTCTGGGAAAAAATGAACAACGGCTGGGACGAATTCAGCATCCCGAAAGAGGTTGCCCGTGCGCTTATTGCCATGCACGTGAAGCGCGGTGACAGCATTTATTTTGTAACCGGCCGCAGTCAGACCAAAACGGAAACCGTCTCTAAAACGCTGCAGGATGATTTCCAGATCCCGGCGACCAGCATGAACCCGGTCATTTTTGCGGGTGACAAAGAGGGGCAAAACACCAAAACCCAGTGGCTGGAAAAGAAAAACATCAAAGTGTTTTATGGCGATTCGGATAACGACATCACCGCCGCACAGGATGTGGGTGCCAGAGGGATCAGGGTGTTACGCGCGTCTAACTCAACCTATCGCCCGCTGCCGATGGCCGGAAAGTTTGGCGAAGAGGTGATCGTCAACTCGGAGTATTGAGCCCCTGGCAGCGAGTTTGACTCTTTTTTAATCAAATCTCGCTGCTGCGGGTTTTACCTTTCGTCTTCTTGCTGCACACTTAGAAAGATTCATCTTTCATCACGGAGCAGCCTATGTGGTACCAACAGACCCTGACCTTAAGCGCGAAGCCACGCGGATTTCACCTGGTGACGGATGAAGTCATCGGGCAACTCCGCGACCTGTCGCGCGTCAGAACGGGTTTGCTGCATCTGCTGCTTCAGCACACGTCCGCCTCTCTGACGCTGAATGAAAATTGCGATCCCACCGTCCGGTCCGACATGGAGCACCATTTTCTGAAGAGCGTCCCGGACAACGCGCCTTACGAGCATGACTATGAGGGGGCGGACGATATGCCTTCGCATATTAAATCCTCTTTGCTGGGCGTATCGTTGATGCTGCCGGTCCACAACGGGCGGCTGCTGTTGGGAACGTGGCAGGGGATCTGGCTGGGTGAGCATCGTATTCACGGTGGTTCGCGTAAAATTATCGCCACGCTACAAGGGGAATAAAGATGACAATTTCGGAGATACTTCAGTACTGCATGAGCAAGCCCGGCGCGGAGCAGAGCGTCCACAGCGACTGGAAAGCCACGCAGATTAAGGTAGGTGATGTGCTGTTTGCGATGGTGAAAGAGGTAGAAGGCCGTCCGGCGGCGTCGCTGAAAACCAGCCCTGAACTGGCGGATTTGCTACGTCAGCAGCATGATGACGTGAGGCCGAGCAAGCACCTCAATAAGGCGCACTGGAGCACCGTCTATCTGGATGGATCGATTCCAGGATCACAGATTTACTACCTGGTGGATGCGTCCTATCAGCAGGCGGTTGAGCTGCTGCCGGAAACCACCCGACAGCAACTCTCCGTGTGACAACTACAGCAACGGCTTAAGGAAGCGCGCGGTGTGCGAGGCTTCGCACTCTGCAACGGTCTCTGGCGTACCGGAGACAAGAATTTCACCGCCGCCGCTGCCGCCTTCCGGGCCGAGATCGACAATCCAGTCCGCGGTTTTAATCACGTCCAGGTTATGTTCGATGACCACGATGGTGTTGCCCTGATCGCGCAGCTGATGCAGAACCTCGAGCAGCTGCTGGATGTCAGCAAAGTGCAGGCCGGTGGTTGGCTCATCCAGAATGTAGAGCGTCTGACCGGTACCGCGTTTTGACAGCTCGCGCGCCAGCTTCACGCGCTGCGCTTCACCGCCGGACAGCGTAGTGGCGGACTGTCCCAGACGAATGTAGGTCAGGCCGACGTCCATCAGCGTCTGCAGCTTACGCGCCAGCGCAGGGACGGCGTCAAAGAATTCGCGCGCCTCTTCGATGGTCATATCCAGCACTTCGTGGATGGTCTTGCCCTTGTACTTAATCTCCAGCGTTTCGCGGTTATAGCGTTTACCTTTGCACTGGTCGCACGGCACGTAGATATCCGGCAGGAAGTGCATCTCAACCTTGATCACGCCATCGCCCTGGCACGCTTCGCAGCGGCCGCCGCGCACGTTAAAGCTGAAACGTCCTGGCGTATAGCCGCGGGAGCGCGCTTCAGGCACACCGGCAAACAGTTCACGTACGGGCGTGAAGACGCCGGTATAGGTCGCCGGGTTAGAGCGCGGGGTACGGCCAATCGGGCTCTGGTCAATGTCGATAACTTTATCGAAATGCTCCAGCCCCTGGATGTCGCGGTACGGTGCAGGCTCGGCCAGCGTCGCGCCGTTCAGCGCCGTCTGCGCAATCGGGAACAGCGTATCGTTGATCAGCGTCGATTTACCGGAACCGGACACGCCGGTGATGCAGGTAAACAGGCCAACCGGCAGCGTCAGGGTGACGTCTTTCAGGTTGTTGCCGCGCGCGCCGGTCAGCTTCAGCACTTTTTCCGGATCTGCCGCTACGCGCTGTTTTGGCACTTCAATCTTGCGCTTGCCGCTCATGTACTGACCGGTCAGTGACTCGGGTACCGCCATAATGTCCTTCAGCGTCCCTTCTGCAACGACCTGACCGCCGTGCACGCCTGCGCCCGGACCAATATCGATCACGTGGTCTGCGGCGCGGATGGCATCTTCGTCGTGCTCCACAACGATCACCGTGTTGCCGAGATTGCGCAGGTGGATCAGGGTGCCGAGCAGGCGCTCGTTGTCGCGCTGGTGCAGGCCGATGGACGGCTCGTCCAGTACGTACATCACGCCGACTAAGCCCGCGCCAATCTGGCTGGCCAGACGGATACGCTGAGCCTCACCGCCGGAGAGCGTTTCCGCCGAGCGGGAAAGCGTCAGGTAGTTCAGGCCGACGTTCACCAGGAACTTCAGGCGATCGCCGATCTCTTTCAGCACTTTTTCGGCGATTTTCGCACGCTGGCCGGAGAGCTTCAGGTTATTGAAGAAGTCCATCGCGTGGCCGATGCTCATGTCTGAGATGGTCGGCAGCGCCGTGTTTTCCACAAACACGTGGCGCGCTTCACGACGCAGGCGCGTGCCCTCGCAGGTGGCGCAGGAGCGGTTGCTGATGAACTTCGCCAGCTCTTCGCGCACCGCGCTGGATTCGGTCTCTTTGTAGCGTCGCTCCATATTGTGCAGCACCCCTTCGAACGGGTGACGACGCACGGAGGTATCGCCGCGATCGTTCATGTACTTGAACTCAATGTTCTCTTTGCCGGAACCGAACAGAATCACTTTGTGAACGTTCGGGCTCAGGCTGGCCCACGGCGCTTCGACGTCGAACTTGTAGTGCTCTGCCAGCGATTTCAGCATCTGGAAGTAGTAGAAGTTACGCTTGTCCCAGCCGCGAATGGCCCCGCCCGCCAGCGACAGCTCCGGGTTCTGGATCACGCGGTCCGGGTCGAAATATTGCTGGACGCCCAGGCCGTCACACGTCGGGCACGCGCCCGCCGGGTTGTTAAAGGAGAACAGGCGCGGTTCAAGCTCGCGCATGCTGTAACCGCAAATCGGGCAGGCAAAGTT
Organism: Enterobacter sp. C6; assembly: GCF_008122455.1. Lineage (NCBI taxonomy): Bacteria > Pseudomonadati > Pseudomonadota > Gammaproteobacteria > Enterobacterales > Enterobacteriaceae > Enterobacter > Enterobacter sp. C6. The sequence continues at coordinate 13,117 of NZ_QPFW01000247.1, read as the reverse complement.
GGCGGAGAAGAGCAGCTCTTCCGCTTTCGGGTCGTCCATGTCGGAGACCACGGCCGTGCCGCCAGAGAGTTCCAGCGCCGTTTCAAAGGATTCCGCCAGACGCGTGGCGAGATCGTCACGCACCTTGAAGCGGTCAATCACCACTTCGATGGTGTGCTTCTTCTGCAGCTCCAGCTTGGGCGGATCGGACAGGTCGCACACTTCACCGTCGATACGGGCGCGGATATAGCCCTGGCTTGCCAGGTTTTCCAGCGTCTTGGTGTGTTCGCCCTTACGCTCTTTGATGATTGGAGCCAGCAGCATCAGGCGTTTGCCTTCCGGCTGCGACAGCACGTTATCCACCATCTGGCTGACGGTCTGGGCCGCCAGCGGGACGTCGTGGTCCGGGCAGCGCGGCTCACCCACGCGGGCATACAGCAGACGCAGGTAGTCATGAATTTCGGTAATGGTACCGACCGTTGAACGCGGGTTATGCGAGGTGGACTTCTGCTCAATAGAGATAGCAGGGGACAACCCTTCAATATGGTCAACATCCGGTTTTTCCATCAGCGACAGGAACTGACGCGCGTACGCAGAGAGTGATTCAACGTAACGACGCTGTCCTTCGGCATACAGGGTGTCGAAAGCCAGTGAGGATTTGCCAGACCCCGAAAGCCCGGTCACGACAATGAGTTTGTCGCGAGGGATTATGAGGTTGATATTCTTGAGATTGTGGGTGCGGGCGCCCCGAACTTCGATCTTATCCATTCACCTTTCCCGGTTGGAACACGGATTGCCTGATTTGTTTGAAGGACAAACGGCTGTCAGAAACGGCTAATTATGACACAATTTAACCTGTTTGAATATACAGTATTGGAATGCATTTTCTGATTCGCTGTGTAACAATGTCGAGTTGCGGGAGAACTCTGGAACATGCTACGCAACTATCAAAGTGCAGCATGGAAATGGTACACTCGCGCGTTTACACTATTAAGAAACGTATTCAGGAGACACGAACATGGCCAGCAGAGGCGTAAACAAGGTGATTCTCGTCGGTAATCTGGGCCAGGACCCGGAAGTACGCTACATGCCGAGTGGTGGCGCAGTTGCCAACATTACGCTGGCTACTTCCGAATCCTGGCGTGATAAAGCGACCGGAGAGATGAAAGAGCAGACCGAATGGCACCGCGTTGTGCTGTTTGGCAAACTGGCCGAAGTGGCCGGTGAGTATCTGCGTAAAGGTTCTCAGGTCTATATCGAAGGCCAACTGCGTACCCGCAAATGGACCGATCAGTCCGGTGCTGAGAAGTACACCACTGAAGTCGTGGTTAACGTGGGCGGTACCATGCAGATGCTCGGTGGCCGTCAGGGCGGCGGTGCACCGGCAGGTGGCGGTCAGAGCCAGCAGCAGGGCGGTTGGGGTCAGCCTCAGCAGCCGCAGGGCGGCAACCAGTTCAGCGGTGGCGCGCAGTCTCGCCCGCAGCAGCAGTCTGCTCCGGCACCGTCTAACGAACCGCCAATGGATTTCGACGACGACATTCCGTTCTGATCAATGGATGAGAAAACAAAAAACCCAGACATCGTCTGGGTTTTTTTATTGATGAAGGGATCAGGTAATGACCATCGGCCAGTCTGGCGGCGTGTGGCTCATTGCTTCCACCATCACCACTTTAATGTTTTCCCAGACGGCGGCGATATCCAGCAGGGTAATGCCAAGCAGACCCGTTGCAAACCAGCAGGCTGCACCCAGCCCCAGCAGGGTGCTGATGACAGCGAGACCCGCGTAGTCAGATTTACGAAACTGAATGTTCAGCGTGCTGGCCAAAAACATCAGTACCGCACTCAACAAAGGCCAGCGCAGGAGAACCATGCTGGTAGTAATGGTTGCCATAAAACCCATCCTCAACAAAACAGACGAACTGAATGAAACAGATTTTTTCGTTACACTATATGTGTGAACTATATCACATTTGCTGTTTTATTCGCCAGTCCCGGGGTGATGAAAAACGGGTGATTCATAGTTGCCGAGAATCAATGGGCGCCTGAGTGAAAATATATCTTTGCTGGCTAAGTTCTCCAGTTCCCGCACTCTTTATAATGAATTCATTAAGATAGCAAAACTGATGCAAAAGGATGCTCACTGTACAATGTTTACAGCAATAACCCTATGGCTTATGCTTGAGTGGACAATTAATTTTACTCGCAGCTAACCTTTCAGGTTCTTGAATTTAATTATTTTTCTATTTCTTTGTACGTTTTTAATTACACACAACGTTGTTTTTTAATTCGCTACGCTGAGATTCAGCCTGTGCGTTGGTTTGTCGATTTTTCGAATCTGAAGAAAGTTGCGTCCGGTTTATCGCCTGATAATCAGCGAAAAAAATGAAAGAAAACCGACGTGAGATTGTTAATGACAGCATGCAAGCGTTGCATGCGCTGGCTAAGCTGATGCCTCAGCTTCATGCTCAATGTTCTCTGACCGACATGCTGACGACCATCAGTCGCGCGCTGGGCGCAAGTCTAGCCTGGGTAAGCGTTAATGGTGATGACGGGCTACAGCGCGTGGTATGCGCCGGGGAGATGACCTGCCATCCCTTCGAAGTGGCCGATTTCCTGGCGGACACCCTGCTCCAGCGGCATCATCGTTCATGGCGGGTGGTCTACTGGAAAGAGAATATTGGCCGTGCGTTATTTCCTCCTCAGCACCCGGGCTATGCGCAGTTGCATAGCGGTGTCCTGTGCAAACTTTCAACCCATAACTGGCACTGCAGTGGTTATTTCTTTTTAGCGTTTGATGAACGACTCTCTTCTCTGCCAATTCTGAAAAATATCGTCGTGGTGCTGGTCGAAAAATTAAAAGACTATTTCGCAGAAATTATTGCCCGGGAGAAAACTGCCCAGGAAATGCAGCGTGTCGTGACGCAATATAAGACGCTCTTTGAACGCGCCCCGGTTTTAATGAACTCTTTCGACAAATTTAACCGCTGCGTGCTGTGGAATGCCGAATGTGAAAAAGTATTCGGCTGGACGATGGCGGAGATCGCGGAACATGCCGATCCGCTTTCGCTGTTTTATCCTGACCCTGAAGAGCGGCGGCGGGTAAGAGAGTCGGTCAATGTCTCGCCGCTGAAGGATATGTATGAGTGGCATCCGCTACGCAAAGACGGGACCCCGCTGACGGTGCTGTGGTCCAACATTCTGTTGCCGGACAACTCTATCCTCAATATTGGGCTGGATATCACCGAGCGGAAAAAAGCCGAGCAGCAGCTGCAGGTAAAAGCCACTACTGACGATCTCACCGGCTGCTTTAACCGTTCGGCGATTTTGCAGCAGCTTGAGCTTGCGCTGGCGGCCAGTGCCCGGCATGAGGTTAACAGCCATTTTTGCGTCCTGATGTTTGACCTGGATTTCTTCAAACAGATCAACGATGAGTGGGGGCACCCGGTGGGTGATGCGGCGCTCCTTCACTTTTGTAACGCGATCCGTGAGTTATCACCTTCAGATTCGGCATTAGGCCGCGTGGGAGGAGAAGAGTTTTTGCTCTTGCTGGCGCAAACAAACGGCAATGGCGCTGCGCAGTTATCCGCCAGGTTGCGCACCTTTCTGCAAACCAACCCGCTGGCCGTGGGGGAGAGAAAACTGTCGCTGTCATTTAGTGCCGGGGTTGTGGAAGTAAGCGGAGGACAGCGGGATACTTCAGTCCTGCTGAGGCGTGCCGATAAAGCATTATATGAGGCCAAGCATTCGGGGCGAGGAAAAACGGTGGTGGCAGCTGATTATTTATAAATCAACGAACAAAATACGCCCGAACAAATAGCATGAAATGCCATGTCGAGGTTATGATTTTTCGCGCTGTTACAAGTTTGGCTTAATCAACAATCGTCTGTTGTGTTATCTTCCCACCGCCCTTGCGGGCTGGATAATTATTTTCCTTAATTGAAACGGAACGAATACTTACAGTTTAGCTTACGGGAAAATATTATCGTCATAACGAAATTTAAGATTTTTAATACGAAAAGTCAGTTGCTAACTTCGCATGATTCATGCAACGTAATCACCTGTTTAACAAAGCATCCGGCCTTCATTACTACAGGCGTACAACATGCAGGGATATAGGGCGGGAAATGAATCGTAGCGCGCGGCGCAAAATGCTCAGGGTGGTAGGGATCATCATGGTAGTTATGCTGCCTGTGATGCTTGCGCTATGGTTTGCCCAGCTACGCGCCGTATCTGAAACAAGCGCCCAGCTACGGACATTTGCTGAACTGGCTTTAGACAAAACAGAACTGGTTATTCAACAGGTTGATCTGGCCCGGGACGAGGCTGAAAAATATCAGGGTGAGCTTTGCACGCCGGGACATCGTCAATATATGCTGAACGTTGTTCGTGGCCGGCTGTTTGTCGCCGATTTAATTTACGCTCAAGGTCAGAATTTTCTTTGTTCGACCGTTTTTACACCGGATCATCCCTACGCTATTCCTGTCGCTAATTACACGCGTAAACCTGACGTCGCTATCTATTATTATCGCGATACCCCATTTTATACTGGTTATAAAATGACATATATGCAGCGCGGAAATTATGTGGTGGTTGTCAATCCACTTTCATACAGCGAAGTCATGTCCGCGGATCATTCTCTCTCATGGGGAGTGTACGACACGGTAACCAATGCTTTCTTTTCCGTCAGCCAGAAAGCCAATGTTTCTTTATTAAATTCGATGATTCGGGATAAGGAATCGGTATTTCAAAAAGATAACCGCTTTTATACGATCGTAAGTTCCCCCAAAAGACCGATTGCGGCCATTGTATCGACATCGAATAAACGCTTTTATGAAACGCTTTATCACCAGGCGACGTTGACGCTGCCGCTGGGCATGATCTGCAGCATTATTATTTTGCTGGTATGGTCCCGTACACATCGTGAGCTCAATTCGCCGGGGCGCTTACTGCACCGGGCACTGACCAAACGACAGCTTTGCGTACACTATCAGCCGATTATTGATATCAAGAACAACCGGTGCGTGGGCGCGGAGGCGTTATTACGCTGGCCTGGTTTTAACGGGCAGGTGATGAGTCCGGCGGAGTTTATTCCGCTGGCGGAAAATGAGGGGATGAGCGAGCGGATCACAGACTATGTCGTTGAAGAGGTGTTCAGCGATCTGGGTCATTTCCTGGCCGAGCATCCCCATCTCTATATTTCGATTAACCTGTCGGCCACGGATTTCCACTCCTCGCGGCTGATCGCCATGATTTCCGAGAAGGCTCGCCACTACGCCGTCCGTGCGCAGCAAATCAAAATAGAAGTGACGGAACGCGGTTTTATCGATGTGCCAAAAACCACGCCGGTGATACAGGCTTTCCGTCAGGCGGGTTATGAAGTCGCGATTGATGATTTTGGTACCGGTTACTCGAACCTGCACAACCTCTACTCGCTGAACGTGGATATCCTGAAAATCGATAAATCGTTTATCGATACCTTAACGACCAACAGTACCAGCCACCTGATCGCCGAGCATATTATCGAGATGGCGCAAAGCCTGCGGCTGAAAACCATTGCGGAAGGGGTAGAGACGGCAGAGCAGGTCAGCTGGTTGTTGAAGCGCGGCGTCCAGTTTTGTCAGGGATGGCACTTCGCGAAAGCGATGCCGCCCCAGGAATTTATGACCTGGCAGCAGCAACCTTTGCACTGATATTCATTAATTCAACTGGTGGCGATAGTCGCTCGGCGTGCGGTCAAACTCGCGGCGAAACACGCGGGAAAAGGTTTGTTGCGACACATAGCCAAGATCCATCGCGATATCAAAAATTGGCCGCTGCGTTGAGCGTAGCGCCTGCGCCGCCAGCAGCAATCTGCGCTGGCGAATGTACTCACCCAGGGTCTGATGCATGACCGTGCGGAACATTCTCTGTAAATACCATTTCGAATAGCCCGACTTTTTAGCGACCACATCGATGTTCAACGGTTGGTCGATATGGTCATCAATCCATTCAATAAGCGTCTGAATAATCTGCTGATGCGACATAAGGTTGCCCCTCTGTAGATACAACTATCTCGGTTAATTCGTCGTTTTCTCTGCGGGGGAGTATAATTCCTCAAGTTAACTTGAGGTAAAGAGGTTTTATGGAAAAGAGATTGCCGCGAATTAAAGCGCTTTTAACCCCCGGCGAAGTGGCAAAGCGAAGCGGTGTTGCGGTATCGGCGCTCCACTTCTATGAAAGCAAAGGGTTAATCAAGAGTATCCGTAACGGAGGAAACCAGCGCCGCTATACCCGCGACGTGCTTCGCTACGTGGCGATTATCAAAATTGCGCAACGAATCGGAATTCCCCTGGCCACGATCGGCGAGGCCTTTGGCGTGCTGCCGGAAGGGCACACGCTGAGCCCGAAAGAGTGGAAAGAGCTGTCATCCCAGTGGCGCGAAGAGCTGGACAGGCGTATCCATACGCTGGTCGCGCTGCGTGACGAACTGGATGGCTGCATTGGCTGCGGCTGCCTGTCGCGGAGCGATTGTCCGTTGCGTAACCCTGGGGACAAACTGGGCGAGCAGGGGACGGGGGCACGGTTGCTGGAAGAGGACTGAGATTGCGCGGCAAAAAGCATATAAAGAACTAAAGCGCCACATAAGGGCGCTTTAGTTTTTCCCGGTCTTTGTCTTTCACTCTATCCCGCTGGTTCACGGGAGGGTTTCCCCCGACGTCAGCACCCCTCGTGTCGAGCTGGTTGGGGAGGTTCCGGATTGTGCTGACACTTTAATTCTATGCAAGACCCGTTTTTTCGCCAGCCTCGCTGACCGGTTTTTAGCCGAATTTTTTTCGCGGTGTTGTTCAATTTTCTATAGTTAAAAAGTATGAATAACCAGGAGAAAACCATGCTCACGGTACATCACCTAAACCAGTCGCGCTCGCATCGCGTGATCTGGGCGCTGGAAGAACTCGGCCTGCCTTATGAGATCGTTCACTATCAGCGTGAAAAGAACATGCTGGCACCTGAGGCTCTCAAAAAAGTGCATCCGTTGGGCAAATCACCGGTCATCGAAGATAACGGACTGATCCTCGCAGAGTCAGGCGCCATTCTGGAGTATCTGCAGGAAACGTACGATGCCGAGTCGCGGCTTAAGCCTTTAGATCCGGCGCATAAGGTGCAGTACCGCTTCTGGCTGCACTACGCGGAAGGATCCCTGATGCCGCTGCTGTTAATGAAGCTGGTCTTCAACAGCCTCGGCAAGCCGCCGGTGCCGTTTGGTATCAGAACCCTGGGCAAAGCGCTGGGGCAGGGGGTGCAGAAAGCGTATCTCAACCGCCAGCTGGAAACCCATGCGCGCTTTATTGAGTCGCACCTTGCCAAAAACAGCTGGTTTGCCGGGGATGCGCTCAGCATGGCCGACATCCAGATGAGCTTCCCGATCTTTGCCCTGCTGGCGCGCGGTGGTATTAACAACCTGCCGCGTAGCCAGGCATGGAAAACGAAGGTTGAAAACAGCCCTGGCTGGCAAAGAACGCTGGAACAAGGGGGGCCGTTATCTATCCCGGGCGAGGACTGAAATGTAAACAAATTGCGCATAGACGATAACGTTTGCGCATCCTCTGTTTATTTCTTCAGCATCATAAGTGAATTTTAGCGAAAAACGATAAAGTTCAGTTGAAAAGGGCGGGGATTACGCTAGATAATCGTTTGCCTTAATTTGACCACCCGTTTGTAAGCGCGGAGCTAAACGTTTGCTTTTTTTGTGACGCCCTTTCGTCGCAAACGCAACACAAGGATTTGACGTTTAGCTGGCAGCGGCGTCTCCACCTCGCTTACGGACTTCCTAAAAAACTCTCAGGGGATGTTTTCTATGTCTACGCCATCTGCGCGTACTGGCGGTTCACTTGACGCCATGTTTAAAATTTCGGCCCGCGGCAGCACCGTGCGCCAGGAGATCGTTGCCGGTTTGACAACGTTTCTGGCGATGGTTTACTCCGTCATCGTTGTGCCGGGCATGCTGGGCAAAGCAGGCTTCCCGCCAGCGGCTGTCTTTGTGGCAACCTGCCTTGTGGCCGGCGTAGGCTCCATCGTGATGGGCCTGTGGGCGAACCTGCCGCTGGCGATTGGTTGCGCCATCTCTCTGACCGCGTTTACCGCGTTCAGCCTGGTGCTGGGTCAGCACATCAGCGTACCGGTTGCGCTGGGTGCCGTGTTCCTGATGGGTGTCCTATTTACCGTGATTTCAGCGACCGGCATCCGTAGCTGGATTTTGCGCAACCTGCCGCAGGGCGTGGCGCACGGTACCGGTATCGGCATCGGTCTGTTCCTGCTGCTGATCGCCGCCAACGGCGTCGGTCTGGTCATCAAGAACCCGCTGGACGGTCTGCCGGTGGCGCTGGGCCACTTCGCCAGCTTCCCGGTGATTATGTCGCTGATCGGCCTGGCGGTGATTATCGGTCTGGAAAAACTGAAAGTGCCGGGCGGCATTCTGCTGACCATTATCGGCGTTTCCATTGTCGGCCTGATTTTCGATCCGAACGTCCATTTCTCCGGCATTTTCGCCATGCCGTCGCTGAGCGATGACAAAGGCAACTCCCTGATTGGCAGCCTGGATATTGTCGGCGCGCTGAACCCGGTGATCCTGCCAAGCGTGCTGGCGCTGGTGATGACCGCAGTGTTTGACGCGACCGGTACCATCCGCGCGGTGGCCGGTCAGGCGAACCTGCTGGATAAAGACGGTCAGATTATTGATGGCGGCAAAGCGCTGACCACTGACTCCCTGAGCAGCGTCTTCTCTGGCCTGGTGGGTGCGGCACCTGCGGCGGTGTACATCGAATCCGCAGCGGGGACGGCGGCAGGCGGTAAAACCGGCCTGACGGCGATCACCGTCGGCGTGCTGTTCATGCTGATCCTGTTCCTCTCTCCGCTCTCCTATCTGGTTCCGGCGTATGCGACTGCGCCAGCGCTGATGTACGTTGGCCTGCTGATGCTGAGCAACGTGGCGAAAATCGACTTTGCAGATTTCGTGGACGCCATGTCTGGCCTGATTACCGCGGTCTTCATCGTGCTGACCTGTAACATCGTGACCGGCATTATGATCGGCTTCGCGTCGCTGGTGATTGGTCGTCTGGTCTCCGGTGAGTGGCGCAAGCTGAATATCGGCACCGTGATTATCGCCGTTGCGCTGGTGGCGTTCTACGCGGGCGGCTGGGCAATCTAAGTTGTCCTTTGATGCGAAAACGGGTGGCTCAGGCCGCCCGTTTTTATTTTCAGGACTCATCCTGTTGCCTTTTGCGTTACTCTGGGGAAGATAGAATAAAAGGCACGACGCCTTCCGGAGTACATAAGCAACACAGCAAACAGGGAACGCATGGAAATCTTCTTCACAATACTCATCATGACCCTTGTGGTCTCGCTATCCGGGGTGGTTACACGCGTACTGCCCTTTCAGGTCCCCCTGCCATTAATGCAAATTGCCATCGGCGCGCTGCTGGCGTGGCCGACGTTTGGCCTGCACGTGGAATTTGACCCCGAACTGTTCCTCGTGCTGTTTATTCCGCCACTGCTGTTTGCCGATGGCTGGAAAACGCCCACGCGCGAATTCCTTGAGCACGGGCGAGAGATCTTCGGCCTGGCGCTGGCGCTGGTGGTGGTCACCGTCGTCGGGATTGGTTTTCTGATCTACTGGGCGGTACCGGGCATTCCGTTGATACCGGCTTTTGCGTTGGCCGCCGTGCTGTCGCCAACCGATGCCGTGGCGCTGTCCGGCATTGTGGGTGAAGGCCGTATTCCGAAGAAAATTATGGGAATTTTACAGGGGGAGGCGCTGATGAACGACGCCTCCGGCCTGGTTGCCCTGAAGTTTGCCGTGGCCGTTGCGATGGGCACGATGGTCTTTACCGTCGGCGGCGCGACGCTGGAGTTCTTCAAGGTGGCGATTGGCGGTATTCTCGCGGGCTTCGTGGTGAGCTGGCTGTACGGCCGCTCGCTGCGCTTCCTCAGCCGCTGGGGCGGCGATGAACCCGCTACGCAGATCGTACTGCTGTTCCTGCTGCCGTTTGCCTCTTATCTGATTGCCGAACATATCGGCGTGTCGGGCATTCTGGCGGCAGTGGCGGCAGGGATGACCATTACCCGCTCCGGTGTGATGCGCCGCGCGCCGCTGGCCATGCGTCTGCGTGCCAACAGCACCTGGGCCATGCTGGAGTTTGTCTTTAACGGCATGGTGTTCCTGCTGTTGGGTCTGCAGCTGCCGGGCATTATGGAATCCTCGCTGGTGGCGGCCGAAGCCGACCCGAACGTTGAGGTCTGGATGCTGTTTACCGACATCGTGCTGATCTACCTGGCGCTGATGCTGGTGCGTTTCGGCTGGCTGTGGACGATGAAAAACTTCAGCGTCCGTTTCCTGAAGAAAAAGCCGATGGAGTTCGGCTCGTGGACAACGCGTGAACTGCTGATTGCCTCTTTTGCGGGCGTACGCGGGGCGATCACCCTTGCCGGTGTCCTCTCCATTCCGCTGCTGCTGCCGACGGGCGACGTCTTCCCGGCGCGCTACGAGCTGGTCTTCCTGGCGGCGGGCGTGATTCTGTTCTCACTGTTTGTCGGCGTGATTATGCTGCCGATTTTACTCCAGCATATTGATGCCGGTGATTCGACCCAGCAGCATAAAGAGGAGCGTATTGCGCGGGCGGCTACCGCCGAAGTGGCGATTGTCGCTATCCAGAAAATGGAAGAACGTCTGGCCGCGGATGCGGAAGAGAACATCGACAATCAGCTGCTGACGGAAGTGAGTTCCCGCGTGATTGGTAACTTGCGCCGTCGCGCGGACGGGCGTAACGACGTGGAAAGCTCGCTGCAGGAGGAGAACCTTGAGCGTCGGTTCCGTCTGGCGGCGCTGCGCTCCGAGCGTGCCGAGCTGTATCACCTGCGCGCCACGCGCCAGATCAGCAACGAGACGCTGCAAAAGCTGCTGCACGATCTGGATCTGCTGGAAGCGCTGTTGATAGAGAATCAGTAGCGCTGTTTTGCCGGGTGGCGGCTTCGCCTTACCGGGCCTACGGTTCGAACGTAGGCCCGGTAAGCGCAGCGCCACCGGGCACTATTCAGACCGCACCCAAAAACCCTCACAACACTGCAGCCACGCCTGCGCGCTCTGCGACAAATAGACCCCTTCACGCCAGATCATCCCCAGCTGCCAGTGCAGGTCGCTCTCCAGCGGGATCCAGCGCAGCGTGTTTTTATCCAGACGCTCGCAAATCGGCTGCGGCAGAATGGCAATCCCCACGCCGGCCTGCACCATCGCCGCCAGGAAATCCCACTGCCCGCTGCGTACCGCAATGCGTGGCTTGACGTTATGCTGGTTAAACAGCGTCATCAGCTGGCGGCTGAGGGCGAAGTCTTCGTTGTAGATCAGCAGAGGGTGCTCGCCGAGCAGTTCAGGCTTCACCGACTCCCTCTTCAGCCAGTCGCCGGAGCGGGGCACCAGCACGCACAGCGGGTGGCTAAAGAGCGGAAGCGTCGCCAGGCCGCTCTCTTCCTCAACGGGGAGGGCGGTCATTGCTACGTCGAGCTCGCCGTTGGTGACGGCCTGCTGGACGGTTAACCCACCAAACTCCGAAATCTTCAGCTCTACGCCGGGATAACGCTGGCGAAACAGGCTGATCGGCCCGGCCATCATCATGCCGACCATCGGGGGAATGCCGAGGCGAAGCACCCCTTTGGTCAAATGGTTTATATCGTCCAGCTCCGCTTCCAGCTGGCGGAACTCCGCCAGAATCGCCAGCCCGCGTTCGAACACCACGCGTCCGGTGTCGGTCAGCAGCAGCTTGCGCCCGTCGCGGATCAGCAGGGTACAGTTCAGTTCATCTTCGAGGTTTTTCAGCATTTTGCTGATAGTGGGTTGGGTGACAAACAACTTCTCCGCTGCGCGGGTAAAACTTTGCTGACGAACCACTTCGACAAAATAGCGCAGCGTTCTTATGTCCATGATTATTCCTCGAAACTATACCTTTGATGATTTTAATTCATTTCAGTCCATACCGTGCGCTCACTATACTGGCGCCTCGTCTCATTTTTGAGGAAAACCCCCATGGCCGTGGCGTTAAGCCGTGTTACGCCTGCCGTTGTACAACGACTCCAGGTCCCGGTTCAGGTACTGCTCTACGCGGGACTGTTTGTTTTTGCCGAATATCTTGTCGGCTGGCTCCACCTGCCGCTGCCTGCCAACCTGGTGGGGATGCTGCTGATGCTGACGCTTATTCTGTGTCGCGTGATCCCCCTCAACTGGGTGCGCGCCGGGGCGCGCTGGCTGCTTGCGGAGATGCTGCTGTTCTTTGTCCCCGCCGTGGTGGCGGTGGTGAACTATGCGCAGCTGCTGATGGTGGACGGCTGGCGAATCTTTGCGGTGATCGCGCTGAGTACGTTGATGGTGCTGGGGGCGACCGCCTGGGTGGTGGATAAAGTCTACCGCTTTGAAATCAGCAGGCACAAACATGACTAACTTTCAGATCAGCGTCTTGTGCCTGATTGCGACGCTCGGGATCTACTTCGCCAACAAGCGACTGTATCGTCGTTTCCATGCCCTGCCGCTGATGCCGCTGGTCTTCACGCCGATCCTGCTGGTGCTGATGCTGGTCTTTGGCCACATTTCCTGGCAGAACTACATTGGCGAATCCCACTGGCTGCTGTGGCTGCTCGGCCCGGCAACCATCGCCTTTGCCGTGCCCGTTTACGACAACCTGGCGATTATCAAACGCCACTGGATGTCGCTCAGCGCTGGGGTGATCACCGCCACGGTGGTCGCGGTCTGTAGCTCCGTCTGGCTGGCGAGACTGTTTACGCTGCCCGATGAAATTCAGCGCAGTCTGGCCGTGCGCTCGGTGACCACGCCGTTTGCGCTGGCGGCGGCTAAACCTCTCGGCGGGCAGCCGGACCTGGTGGCGCTGTTTGTGGTGGTGACGGGCGTCTTTGGGATGGCAGTGGGCGATATGCTGTTCCTGCGGCTTTCCATTCGCGAAGGCATGGCGAAAGGGGCAGGGTTCGGCGCGGCGTCGCACGGCGCGGGCACGGCACGGTCCTATGAGCTGGGGCAGCAGGAGGGCGTTGTCGCGAGCCTGGTGATGATGCTGTCGGGCGTGGTGATGGTGCTGGTTGCACCGCTGGTGGCGTGGGTGAT